>DATLZF010000540.1:0-10970 GCA_035574135.1 Candidatus Methylomirabilota bacterium | reverse complement strand
GATCGGCCAGAGGCTCGTCGCGCGTGTTGATGATGGCACGATTATGCTGCACCCACTCGAAAAAGTCATTCTGGATGTAATCGGCGCGCTGGCTGATCTGGAAGGAAGCCGCCTGCTCCCCGGCCGCGCCTTCGCCGCGGAAACGGCTCGGCCGGACACAGCCCACCCGACCGGCGCCGGTGTAGAGCACGCGCAAAGTCAGAAAGGTGAGGAGGGAGAGCACATTGGCCTCGTGCAAGGGCGCGCGACGGTCGAGCGAATAATTCTCGTGGCAACCGAAGGTGGCACCCGTGTAGTGATCGATGTTGTTGCGAATGAAACCTGCGCGGCCCTCGAGTTGAAGAGCCCCGACGGCTTCGTTCAACAGGAGATCGCCCGCCCGATCGTAGCGCACGACCTCGGCCGCGCTGGTGCACTCGGGTGTGCAGTACTCCAGATGCCCCATGTCGAGGTAAACGCGGCCGCCGTTGAACAGGAAGCCCCCATTGCCCGCCGGTTCGTCCCAGTCCCGGTCGTGCAGATCGATCAGGCCGTAACGACCATTCTCGAACAGCCAGTCGCGCACCCGCGCGAGAATCTCCGCCGGATTGACGGAAGGCTCGACCAGACAGCCATACTCGGTTTCAAGACCTGTGATGCGCCGGGACATTCGGCTGATGACGGTTTCACGCCGCGCCGTCAACGAGGTCGAGAGCGCGGTAGTGCACCGGTCCGGCAACCCGACGATCCAGCAGGGCCGCCTCGACGGTGCGGCCCTCGATCCGCACCGGCAGCATATCGGGCCGTCTCAACTCCGCGAGCGGGCGCTCCTCGGCCAGCGCCTTCCACACCACCAGGCACAGACCGGCAACTTGGGAGATGGAATCTTCGGCGCGCAACTGTTTGCGCAACCAGTCGGCCGCCTCGGTTTCACGACGCTGTTCGCTGTGCGCAACGAGGACCCCGGAGGTCTCGTAGTGGTGATTGCCGTCGTAGTGCACGCGCACCAGCACGTCCCGGGCGGGCTCGGGGGCCACCTCGGCAAAGATCGATTCGACCATGATCGGTGGAGAGAAGATCTGCTCGAACGCGTTTTTGAGCGACGTGCTGAGGGCGAAGCTGATGAGGCGCCGCAGCGTGACATCAGCGGTCGAACGGGAGAAGCCCTCCAGATGCGCGGCCTCAATGGCGCTTTGGCGGATCTTCTCGATGTCCACCGGGTGACCCAGCGCGGCAAAGCCGTGGCGGTCGAAGATCTCAAACACCTTGGACTGCCCCTGCCCAACTCCCAGCAGCAGGATGCCTTCGGGCCGTGAAACGGCGAAAACCGGCGTGCCGCCCTTGAGCTGATCGCGGATATACTCCCGGCGGTTGTTGATGGCTTCAAGCCAACGATAGGGCTCCTCGGTCATGGCGTGGCGCTCCTCCAACGACGTTGTTGCTCCTCGGCGGAGATGGTCTGGATGCCCCGCCGATTGAGCAGCTTGATGGTGGCGAAGCGCCGCTGCTCCGGCTGGACGCCGCCGGTCGCAGAGTCGAACTCGGCGGCCGTCATGAGCAGCCGGTTGGCCAGCGTCACCGCGGCGTCGAGCGACAGCTTGTCCGGACTCGGGTCACCCCATTTTTCGAGGTAGCTCAGAACGCTGCGGATGCTGTGCGAGCCGGAGCCCGAGGCAGCATAGTTCGTGGCCTCGAATTGGGCGCCGAGCGGATCGTAAAAATGAATCTCCGGCCGGGCCTGATCGCTGCCGGGGCCTGTTTCGACCCCCACGAAAATCGGCGCGACCACGCCGATGCCCTGAATGGTGGCGGGAAGGTTGTCGCGAAGCAGCTTGGAGAGGGCCCGAATCTTGGCGCGCAGGCTCATCGGCTGAAGCTGGCTGCGCCGGTAGAACTCGAAGCTGGTCTGGAGCGTCCGCGCCATCTCGAAGGCCATGGCCGGCACCCCGGCGATGGCCATGAGCGTATGCGAATCCAGGTCGAGAATCTTCTCGGTCCGATCGGAGAAGATCATGTTGCCGGCGGTGGCGCGGTGGTCGCCGGCGATGATGACGCCGTCCGCGCAATGAAACGCAAAGACGGTCGTCGCGTGGATCGGCTCGGGTGCCACCGGCGACGCGCTGAGTTGGGCAAACGGACTCTTCGGCAACAGCGCGAGGAAGTCTCCTGTCATCATTGGCCGGTCCGTTGGCGATAGCGTTTCGCCTGGTCGGGATCGACCTTGCGCATGCGCTTGAGGAGTTCCTCGGTGTTCGGTTTGTCCACTTGGGGCGGGCGGGGACCGTCCCCGCCGCCTCCCCCGGACCCGGGGGCGTTCGGCTGTGGTTTTTGGATTCGGTCTGGCATAAACGGTTGACAAGCGTGAATGAGAGCCGGGCTAGACGATCTTGGCAAAGGGCAAATGGGCCAGGTCCTCCACGCATTGAGCGGCACTGATAACCTTGAGGCTCTGGCGAACGAGCTGTGGATCGAACAGGTTGCGCAAATCGAGTTCGATCTTCTTGCTGGTGCCGCGGACAAGCAGATAATCCCACTGGGTGGCTTGGACCGCCGCGCCGAATTTCTCGATGCACCGACCTCGCACCGCCGCCCGTGTCGAGGCAGGCGGACACAGGCTGTGCCACGTGAGTTCCTCCTTGCGATAGGGCAGGCGAAAAGCGCCCTGTTCCATCAAGCCGTAAAACAGCCCCTGATCGCGATCCAGGAGGTGATAAGCCAGGTCGAGGCTCTGGAGCCACGGATCGGAGGGATCGAGTTTCTCGGCCTCGCGGAACTGCTCGATGAGGCGGTACTTTGCCGCCCAATCAAGCCGATCGGCCGTCGAAAGAGGATCGCGCTCCAGATCATCCAGCACCTCCTCCCAAGCGCTGACGGCAGCCTTCCAATCGGGCGAGAGGGCCGGGCAATGGTCCTTCACCAACGCCAGGTAGGCCCGTTGCAGTTCGATGGCGGTGGTGGTCCTGCCATTGGCCAGCTTGCATTCCCACTTCCACGACTTGTCCCGGGAAATGCTCTTCAGCGCGACCAACGGCTCCGCCACGCGGGGGATCCGATCGAGGGGCGCGCCGTTGAGCAGGGCTTGGAGGACGAGGGAGGTGGTGCCAATCTTGAGGTAGAGCGAGTAGGGGGACAGGTTCGAGTCGCCAATGATGACGTGAAAGCGCCGGTATAGTTCGGTGTTGGCGTGCGGCTCGTCGCGCGTGTTAACCAGGGGCCGCCGCTGCATCGTGTCGACGCTTTGCAATTCGGAGAAGAAGTCGCTGCGCTGCGAGATTTGAAAGCCGGGTTTGAGAAACTTGTCCTCCTCCTCCCAGCCGTATTTGCCCGCGCCGCAAACGATCTGGCGGCTCACGAAGAAGGCCACGATGGCCTGGCTGAGAACATCCCACGAAAGCCGCCGGGGCATCAGGTAGTTCTCATGGCAACCGTAGGAATGACCCCGGAAATCCGTGTTGTTTTTGTAGAGGAGGACGGGGTTGTCCGTGTTCTGATTGAGATTCCGGGCACAAGCCATGAGCAGCGAATCGCCGCCATAGTCCTGCTGGAGGATCTCCAGAAGCGTGCTGCACTCGGGCGAGCAGTACTCGGGGTGGGCATGGTCGTTGTAGAAACGGGCCCCGTTGCGCAAAACCAGGTCGCTCTTGATCTCGTTGTAGCTGAGAGCGCGCTGGGCATCCTGGGCGAAATAGTTCGCCTCGTCGCTGTCCTGTAGGAGTTCCTTGACCCGGAAGCCGCGCGCGTCGCAGTGTGGATCCTCACAACTGTAGTCCCAGCGCATCCGCACGCCCGGCGCGGTGGCGCTGCGCACCAGCGAGATCGATTCCGCCACCACATCCAGGTTCTCGGCTTTCTCCCGGGTGATCCCGATCTCTGTCTCTGTGCCGAACTGTATTTCCATGATGATCCGAGATTGCGCTGCCGCCGGCGTCCTACCAGCCCCGGGCCGCCATCGTTGGCCTCTGCCCCAGATGATCCGACCGTCGCCGCCGAGATCTATTCGGCCCGACTCTCGTTAAATCGTCCCGGTACCCTGCGTCCGCTCCGCGGAGGAACGGTAGGGGGATAGGCGCACCACGTTACCCGGATCGAAATCCGTCAATTTGAGCCAATCCTCGGTGATGTCGCTAGGGGGAAACAGCTCGTTCTCCCGATACTCGCGCTGCAGCGCATCCAGCAGGTCCTGCCGGGTGATGGGCGATTCTTTGCGCTGTTCGATGGATCGTTTGATGGCGTATTCCTTGGCCCGCTCGACCACTGCGGCGATGATGGCACCGCTGGCAAGGTCGCCGCGATATAGGTAATCGTGGCGGCCACTGCGGAACGTCACGTCCAAGAATCGGTTTTCCTCCGTTCTGGCGTAATGCGCCTCCACCACGGCGTCGACCAACACGTCGCGCGGTTCCGCCAGAGGCAGGCTTTCCCGCAGGTAGAGCTTGTAGATCTCCCGCGCGGCCTCGCGGTCCGGCCGCCGGACGCGGATTTTACGATCAATCCGGCCCGGCCGCAGGATCGCGGGGTCGATCAAATCCGCCCGATTCGAGGCCAGAATCACCACCACGTTCTGCAACGCCTCCAAGCCGTCCATCTCGGTGCAAAACATCGGAACGAGCGTGGAGACGATGTTGGTGCCGATGCGCGAGGCGTGACGCGTGCCGAGAATCGATTCCGCCTCGTCAATGAAAAGAAATGCCAGATGGCCCTCAGCCGCCTTCTCGCGGCACTGCGCAAACAAGTCCCGCACCTGCCGCTCGGACTCACCAAGCCACATGTTGAGGATCTCCGGCCCCTTCACGCTCAGAAAGAACTCCGGATGGTCCTGGCCCGTCTGCTCGCGAATTTGCAGCCGCAGGTTGTGCGCCGTGGCCTTGCCCAAGAGGGTCTTTCCACAGCCCGGCGGCCCGTAAAGCAGGAAGCCCTTCGGGACGGGGTGCTTGAAACGCTCGAACAGACGCGCGTGCAGGTAAGGCAGTTCGATGGAATCCCGAATGCCCTGCACCGCCTCCTGCTGGCCGCCAATATCGCTCCAAAGTATCGGTTCCACCCGCGTCAAGGTGCGATCCACCCGCTTCGACGAGCCGATCACCTCGACCGCGACACGTTGATTGGTGTCGAGCCGCAATTCCAAACCCGGCTTCAGTTTCTCCTTCGAGAGCAGGGACGACCGGACCACCACGGCGTCGGAGATGCCGGATTCGTTCCCCACTCGCACACGGCCGTCCGAGAGGACGTCGGTCACCTTGACGACGGGGCCGTTCTTATCGAAGCCGAACGCGTCGGTGACAGCGAATGCCTCGTTCAACAGCACGCGCGTGCCAGTCTCCAGGGAGATCTCGGGCAGTTGCGGATCCACGTTGCACACGTAGTCCGTTCCGTTGGCGCAGACCAGCGCCCGGCCTTGAGGCAACTTCTGCAGCAGCGTCCCGAGGCGCAAGGCTGGCGACCGCAACTTGTCCACCGCCTCGCTTAACTTCTCCACCGCCGCGCGGGCCTGATCCTGAAGTTCCTCCATCTCGGCAATCCGTCGCCGCAGCACCACCATGTCCGCGGGCATGACGCCCTGCATGGCCAGCCGATGCGAGAGCAGGTCGATGATCTGCAGGGCCGAAAGCTTGTCGAGGTCTTCCTCAGGCTGGGTTGTTTCGAAAGGATTGGGCTCCGGCGGCGATGCCGATGAATGTCCAGCGGCGGAGGTTCGACCTTTGTTGGACTTATTCACGTCGGAATTATACGCCACCTCGCGGGGGACGCAAATATTCCGAGCGCCTGGAGTCGCAGACTTCCGTCGCGTCTTTCTTTTTTTCGGTGCGCTCATGGGTGCTGAAGGTTCGCGGGGGCCGGCGTGGAACTGACAACGCTTTTCGCGCGCCGCCGTCGAAGGCATGGTTTCCCGTGCTCATTCAAGTCGCGCAAATCTCGCGCGTGTTCCCAACGCGACCTGATCCAAGCAAGTCGTCTGCCGACAGCAATCTGAAAAAAGTCCCCCGCGGCACGGCAGTCAGGACCTTATTGCTCTTTTGAACCAGAAGCACCGCGAGCACCACCGGGATTGAGACAAGAAGGAGAGGAGAGACACCTGCCCCCGTTCGATGAGCCGGTGGACGGGAAAAACTCCCCCTCACCGACCGGGGGCAGATTCTTGGCGACACTCAGACCGGGCTGACGGTCAATGCCGCTTTGAACGGTCGGGGACGTGCCCCGTTCGCGGCCACTGCCGTCGAAAGCCGCTTGATGCTGAAAGGATAAAGAACGGCTTGGATCGGCTTGCGGATGATGGCCGGCGTGAAATTCCCGCCTGCCGAGTGAGAATAACGCAACGGGATCGTGACGGTTGCTCTCATATCGCTGGTTTGCCTGATTTTTGAGTTGCCAAATCAAGCTCAAGCAGACGTGAGGCCACTTCCGCCGATGGGAATCACCTCGCTTGGGATTCGGGGCAAACTCGCAACGGGACGAGCAGGCGCGTCGGCGACAGGTGTGATCGCCAAGAGTGGCGGGAGTGCCGCCCTTGCGGTCGCATCCCCGGGGGGCGCTCGGCCGGAGTCGGCGCCAAATCCGAGTCCGCCGCTTCCGTTGTGCCTCGATGGCCGCCCCTGCTGAGCGCACCTGCCGGCGGTGATTTTGACTTTTGCCCGCCCCTTCCCTAGCCTCACCGCCCGATCATGAACGTCATTCGATACAGCGAGGCTGACTTCGCGGCGCGGTTGAGCCACTTGACCCAAGCTTCCAGCCTGTTCGACCGCGAGATCGAGGACCGCACGCGCGCCATCGTCGAGGCTGTGGCCAGCCGGGGTGACGCCGCACTCACCGAATTCACCGAAAGATTTGACGGCCCCCGGCTGGACCCGTCCCAGCTCGCGATTACCAAGGCCGAGATCCTCAACGCATCGCTCCGGGCTGATGCCTCATTGCGCGCTGCCGTGGCGGACGCCACGAAAAACATCGAAAGATTCAGCCGCCGATCGCTCCGCCGCGGCTGGTCGGGGAAAAACTCCCACGGGGCGACTGTGGGTGAGAAATTCGACCCATTCCGGCGCGTCGGCATCTACATCCCCGGGGGGACGGCCCCACTCGTCTCAACCGCATTGATGACCGTTACTCTCGCGCGGGTGGCCGGCTGCACCGAGATCGTCGTTTGCACGCCCTGCGGTCGATCATCTGAAGTGAATCCGGCTCTTCTGTTTGCCATCCAGACAGCGGGCGCCACTGAGATTTACCGTGTGGGCGGCGCCCAAGCGGTGGCGGCCATGGCGCTGGGCACGGCCACCATCCGCCCCGTGCAAAAAATCTTCGGTCCGGGCAACGCCTACGTGGTGGCCGCCAAGCGGCTGCTCTTCGGCCACGTCGCGGTCGATCTTTTGCCCGGCCCAAGCGAAGTGCTCATTCTGGCTGACGACACCGCCGTGCCGCGGTTTGTCGCCGCCGACCTGCTGGCTCAAGCCGAGCATGGCTCAGGGCACGAGCGAGTCTGGTTGATTACCCCCTCTTCCAAATTGATTGCGGCGGTCGAAAAGGAAATTCAGCGCCAGCTCCCAAGCTTGTCCCGACGCGATTTCATCGTCACCGCCCTCCGCCACAACGGCTGGCTCATCCAGGTAAAGTCGCTCGACGACGGCATCGCGCTGACGAACCGCCTGGCCCCCGAGCACTGTGAGATCATGACGCGCGCGCCCGCGACCATCGCGCGGCGGGTCGTGACAGCAGGCGCCATTTTTCTCGGGCCCTGGTCGCCCACAGTGCTGGGCGACTACGTGGCCGGTCCCAGCCATGAACTGCCCACAGGCGGGGCGGGGGCCAGCTTCGCCGGGCTGACGGTGGATCAATTCCAGCGTCGCACCAGCGTGGTGGCATACGGACGCACCTCCCTACGCCAGGCTCTGCCCTCCGTGCAGAAGTTTGCCGATGTCGAGGGGCTTGATGCCCACGGCCGCTCGGCCGCCATTCGCCTGCGGCGTACCTGAAAGCTTGCCGTTGATCATTCCCGGCCTCCGACATGCCCCCCAAGCCGTCCTCCCTGCTGCGCCCCGTGGTTCGCCACATGCACGCCTACGTGCCAGGCGAGCAACCAAAAATCAAGGGGTTGATCAAACTCAACACGAACGAAAACCCCTATCCGCCATCGCCGCGCGTCTTGGCCACTCTCCGTGCCGCGGTGGATGAACGATTGCGACTATACCCACCGCCCACCGCGCAAGCGCTGAGGGAGAAGCTCGCCCGGCTGCATCGCTGCGCCCCGGAGAACATCATCATCGGGAATGGTTCGGATGAACTCTTGGCGCTGGCCACGCGGGTCTTTGTCGAACCGGCGGGGGTTCCCGGCGCGGATCGCAGCCGGAGCACCGTCCAGTATTTTACCCCCAGCTACTCCCTCTACCCCGTGCTGGCCGAAAGCCACGGCGCCTTCCGCAACCCCGTCTCCCTCGCCGAAGACTTCGCCCTCCCCACCGTACGCGCCTTGCGACAAGCGAAGACTTGGGACTTCCGCGCTGCCCTCACCTTCATCACCACGCCCAATGCGCCCAGCGGGCGCGGTTACGCCACGGCCGAACTGGACCTGCTCTGCCACGCTCAACGCGGTCTGGTGGTCCTGGACGAAGCCTACGTGGATTTCGCCCGGGAAAATGCCCTGGCGCTGGCGCTTCGCCATCCGCACGTGCTGGTCGCGCGCACGTTTTCCAAAGCCTACTCGCTTTGCTTCCAGCGTGTCGGCTACTTCGTCGGGCACCCGGACCTGATCGCGGGACTGGACAAGCTGCGCGACAGCTACAACGTGAACGGTTTGGGCCAGATCGGTGCCCTGGCCACGCTGGACGACCTCCCCTACTACCGCGCCAACTTCCAGCGCATCAAGAGAACACGACAACGGCTCACCCGCGAACTCACGGCCGCGGGCTTTGCGGTGCTGCCCAGCGACACCAACTTCATCCTGGTCCGACCGCCCGGTCCGCCGGCCCGGCGATGGCTCGAACTGCTGCGGGCCCGGAAGGTCCTGGTGCGCTGGTTTCCCGACCCAAAAGTTTGCGCTTTTCTGCGCATCACCATCGGCAGTGATCCCGAAGCCGACCGGCTGCTGACGGCGATTCACGCCATCCTGCGGGCGCACGGCCCTCTTCGGCCCTGAGGGGGCCCCGGCACAATACACCCGAGGTTATCCCCTCCGGCTGACCCGCCCTGACGGGTGGCACCCCAGCCGAACCCTGAATTTCGGCGGTCGTATCTCGAGGATCGTGCGGTTGTCCCGGCCGCGATCTCCATCATGACCGTAATGGTGGCGGCTAGCTCACATGCGGCTTCGGAAGAAGTTTCGCACGAGCCCAACTCCCGTTCGTCATCAGTTGGGACCGTAGCTGGTGCCAGCTCCCATGAGACAGGATATGAACATGCCCGGTGTCAATTTTGCCTCTCCAAGAGCGCGCCCCGGAAGCCGGCGATGGACGCGGCTCTCAAACTGGGCGCGTCTCCGGCTGGCCGTTGTGGCTGGAGCGCTGGTCTCGATACCACCGTCGGCAGGGGCGATCCCGCTCGATTTTGCCAAGCCTCAGGAAGCTAGTTCAGACCCGGTGATGGGCATCGAGCGCCAGTCCAACCAGCTTCACCTTCGAGAATCTCTCCCGCTCAATCTCGGTGTCGCGGTCACCGCCACCTTGCCGTCCCGTCCATGCCGTCTCACGTTCGACTGGGAGATCGCGAGTCTCCTTATCGACCCGGACCAGCCGGCCGAGTTCGCCGTGATGGAGGTGTGGCTGGCCAGCGCGGACTACGATCTCCCGGATTACCTTCGCGATCTCCTTGACCTGTCAGGCTGCCGGCTGTTGTTCGCGCGGAGCGGTGTTGCGCCGGGCCAGGTTCAGTCCGGCTCCGCCGAAATCCCGTTATACGCCGCGGTCGCCTCCCCGGTCCGGATTGTCTTCGGCCTCTACGTAGGCAACGAAGATTACCATGACGCTGTGGCCACGTTCCGGAATGTGGAATTATCACCCGTACCTGAGCCAACGAACACAGCCCTGTTGATGCTGGCGGGCCTGGCGGCCGTTCTGAGCCTACGTTTGCACCAGCCTCACGCCGGTCGGGGAGATGCACCGAATCGTTACGGAGCTCCCGCCAAGCGCCCTTGAGTAAAGTGCTCCGGCAAGGTGCAGTGCACCGTCGCCAGCCACTGGCAGAACAAGCAACTCTCGTATCCCCACGATGCTCGGACCGCGTTCCCGCCGACGGTGGCACGCCCGCACCAGGGAGCATCACCGACGAACTCCCAACGGAGTGGTTGGCCGACTGTCGCGGAGCTGGCGTCATCGGACCTCCCGGGAGCCCCCCCTTCGGAGAGAACATCTCGCCCGCGAAAGCTGCCGGACCCTGGCGGAACCCGCTCAGAGGCAGAACAAATGCACCCCACCGAAAGCAAAGCGGCGCGGCGCGCGGCAAGGCGGAGACAACTCTCCCCTCGGCCAACGCGCCGCGCCGGTGCAAAAGGCAGCCGCAGAAACCGCCTGATGAGAACTAGAATGTGTGACCGGACTCCGTGCAGGCAACCTGCACCGGATCGCCGACGTTAAAGTAGTTATAGGTGCCGCCCGAAGGACAGGTGGGGACAACCTTGATGTAGTTGGTAAGCCCGAAGAGTTCGCCGGGGACGACGGGATCCCCCGCCGACTTGCCACGCTCCAGCCCCCAAGTGGTGACGGCACCGTCGATCTTCTTGAGATTCGCGATGCAGGCGTTGCGCTGACTGTACTCACGGGCCTTGATGTAGTTCGGCACGGCCACGGCGGCCAGCAATCCGACGATCATGACCACAATCATGATTTCGATCAGAGTGAAGCCGCTCCGCCGATGAAATTGAACTCGCATAGGGATTGCCTTTCTCTGCTGGCGGATGAGTCCCCAAACACGCATGAACGTCATCCGCAGGCTTCGATCGCCTCCCGCCGGGCGCGCCTGCGCGGTCGCGGGGACCGGACGGGTTGGAGAAAAGCGGGAGATCTGAGGAATCCAAC
>DATLZF010000539.1:0-3579 GCA_035574135.1 Candidatus Methylomirabilota bacterium | reverse complement strand
GATCGATCTCGGGGTGCGGTTGAGCGCCTTCGACCTCGTTCCGTTCAAGCCCGATCCCGCGCGCGCGGAACCGGGCAAACTCGGCCCGGGCATCCCGGAGGACTTCTCGCATTGCCTGCCCTATCGCTACGGTTTTGGAGTGAAGATGGACAACCCGGTGGAGTTCGACCTGACCGAGCCGTTCCGGTTTGCCGAACTTTGCGGGCAACTCGGGGTGAAGCTTCTGAACTTGAGCGCCGGCTCGCCTTATTACAATCCGCACATCCAGCGGCCCGCCGCCTACCCGCCCAGCGACGGCTACCAGCCGGCGCACGATCCGCTGATCGACGTGGCCCGGCAGATCGGCGTGGTCCGCCAGATGCGCGAGCATCTGGCCCGGCCGCGGCCGGCGGTTTCGCAGCCGCCGGCTCTGGTGCTGATTGGCACGGCCTACAGCTATCTCCAGGAATATCTGCCGCACGTGGCCCAGTACACCGTGCGCCACGGTTGGACGGACATGATCGGCCTGGGCCGGATGGTGTTGAGCTATCCGCAAATCCTGGCCGACGCGACGACGAAGGGGGAGCTGACGTCGAAACTGATCTGCCGTACGTTCAGCGACTGCACCACTGCGCCGCGCAACGGCTTGGTCAGCGGCTGTTACCCCCTGGACAAGCACTACAATACGCGGCCTGAGTTTCAGCAGTTAAAGGAGATCAAAAAGACATCCGGCTGAGAGGCGGCCTGCCGCAAACACTGGGGCGCAGTCAGCCCGGCCCGGGTTGAACGCAAGCCAACCGGGCGGCGCCTTCCCCGACAGTTTTTGTTGGCTCAGGGCGTGGCGGCGTGACTAAAGTTTGCGCCTCTGATGCAGAACGGTTTGATGATCGAGGTCGAGAACCTGACCAAGCGTTACGCCGGGCACCGGGCGGTCCAGGATGTGTCGTTTGTGGTGGGCCGGGGGGAGATCGTGGGGTTGCTTGGTCCGAACGGAGCGGGCAAGAGCACCATCATGCGCGTCCTGTCCGGCTTCCTCCCGGCCACGTCGGGCACGGTACGGGTGGCGGGTTACGACGTCTTTCACCAATCCGCCGAGGTGCGGCGCCGCATTGGTTACATGCCGGAGAACAATCCGCTGCACCGCGACATGCGCGTGCGGGAGTACCTGAAATTTCGCGCCGCCCTCAAGGGACTCAGCCGGGCCCGGGCGCGGGAGCGCATCGAGACGGTCATGCAGCAGTGCGGCCTCACCGACGTCAGCCGGCGTATCATCGGCCAACTGTCCAAGGGCTACCAGCAACGGGTGGGTCTGGCAGATGCGCTGGTGCACGAACCGGAACTGATCATCCTGGACGAGCCCACCATCGGCCTCGATCCGAACCAGATTCGCGCCGTGCGCCAGCTCATCAAGGATCTGGGCACCCGCCACACGGTGCTGATCTCGACCCACATCCTGCCCGAGGTGGAGATGACCTGCAACCGGGTGTTGATCTTGCACCAGGGCCGGATCCTGGCGGCGGACACGCCGGAGAACCTGCAGGGCCTCATGGCCGAGGGGGGGCAGGTGATTGCCGAGATTGCCGCGCCGTGGGATGAGTTGAAAGCCTGCTGGGAAACCGTGCCCGAGGTGGAGGATTACGACATGGCGCCGGCCCAGGGGGAGTACATCCGCTGCGGGTTGAGCGCGCGCCCGGGGGTGGATCTGCGCCCCCAGGTGTTTTCACTGGTGAGCGAGCGGGGCTGGCGCCTGCGCGAATTGTCCCGCAGCCGGCACTCGCTCGAGGACATCTTCGTGCGCGTGACGCGCCCGAACACGGAGGAGGGGGAGTCGTTCTAATGCAGGCCTACTTGACCTTGGTGCGGCGCGAACTGGGCTCCCACTTTCTGGGCTGGTCCGGCTACATCGTCGTGGCCAAGGTGCTCTTTCTGCTCGGGTTGAGCTTTGTCAGCCTGCTGCAGTTGCTCAATCAGGAGCCGACGGACCTGCCGGTGACGGAGTTGTTCTACGTCAGCTACTACCTGTGGCTGATCCTGTTGTTGATCGCGCCGGTGATCACGATGCGATCGTTCGCGCGGGAGAAGTCGTCGGGCACGTTCGAGACCCTGATGACGACGCCGGTGGGTGACGTGCAGGTGGTGCTGGCGAAGTTCACCGCGGCGATGCTGTTTTACACCCTGATGTGGCTGCCGATGCTGGCGTGCCTGCTGACGGTGCAGCGTTATAGCAACACCCCGGGGCTGCTGGACGCCGGTACGGTGGTCTCGACCTATCTCGGCATCATCCTGCTGGGCTGCGTTTATGTGTCCATGGGGTGTTTCGCCTCGTCGCTGACGCGCAGTCAGATCATCGCCGCCATGGTCACGTTCGCCGGGGGCATTTCGCTGTTTCTGTTGAGCTTTCTGGCGAAGTCCTGGGCGAACGGGACGGGCTGGCGGGCCTCGGTGTTTGCCTACCTGGGCATGATCGATCACATGCACGACTTTGCCCGGGGCATCGTCGATCTGCGCCCGGTGGTGCTCTACCTGTCCTTGTGCGTGTTGTTTCTCTTTCTGACCTGCAAAGCGCTGGAGAGCCGGCGCTGGAGGTAACATGGAGGAGCCGCGCCGTCCCAGCTTCATCACCGGCCGCCGGTGGCTCTTTAGCCTGCACTTTCTCCTCACGCTGGCGGGACTGCTGGCCGTGCTCGGCATGGTCAACTATCTCGCCGCTCGCCATTTCGTGCGGCTCGACTGGTCGGCCGGCTCTCAGACCCGTCTTTCGCCCATCACCGAGCGCGTTCTGGCCGGGCTGACGAATGACGTGCGGGTGATTATTTACTACGACCGGGAGGCGGAGCCTTTCCTCTACCAGGCGGTGGCGGGCCTGCTGCGGGAATACCGGCTGCGCAGCCCGCGAATCCGGGTCGAGACGGTGGATTTCGTCAGCGATCCGCCCCGCGCCGAAATGGTCAAAGCCACCTACAAGCTCACCGGCGCCACGGAGAAGAATCTCGTTATCTTCGATTGCAACGGCAACTGGCGCTTCGTCGAGAAGAAGTTACTGTCTGACCTCGACGTGTCCGGCCTCATCAGCGGCCAGACCAAGGAGGTGCGCCGCACGCATTTCCGGGGCGAGATGGAGTTCACCTCCGCGATCCTCAGTGTCTCCAATCCCCGTTCGCTGAAGGCTTACTTCCTGCGCGGCCACGGCGAGCATCAGCCGGACGACGACAACGCGGTGGCCGGGTACTCCGAATTTGCCGGCGTGCTCCGCGAGAACAACGTCAAGTTCGATGTGCTGTCTCTCGCGGGGGCGTCCGATATTCCCGCGGACTGCAACCTGTTGATCATCGCCGGGCCCACCAGTCCGCTGGCGGCCGACGAGTTGGAGAAAATTGAACGCTACCTGCGGCAGGGCGGGCGGGCCTTCATCCTGTTCCACTATGGCGCCCTCCCGCGCGCCGTGGGCTTGGAACGTGTGCTGGCCAAGTGGGGCGTGCAGGTCGGCAACAATGTCGTCCGCGAGTCGCGGGCCAACTCCGTGGCGGGGCAGGACGTGGTGGTGCGCCGCTTTGGCGTGCACGCGATCACCAAGCCCTTCTACAAGTCGATGCTGCAAAT
>DATLZF010000538.1:0-3283 GCA_035574135.1 Candidatus Methylomirabilota bacterium | reverse complement strand
AGGCGGCAGCCGCGAAAAAGCATCCTCCGCGGAAAACGCCCTCCTCCATGTAGGCGAGCCATCGTTGAAGGAGGACCTCCAGCCGGCCTCGGCCGGGTGGTTGCCGTCGTGCCGGCTCGACCACCTCGGCGAGGAAGATTTTCCGGGCAGCCTCGACTGTGGCGAGCTGCAGCTCTTCCTTGGAGCCGAAGTGGGCGAACAGCCCGCTCTTGCTCATGTTCAGCCGCGCCGCCAAACGTCCGATGGTCAGGCCCTCCAAGCCTTCGGTGGAACCGAGGTCCACCGCATGCCGAAGGATGTCCTGCCGGGTGCGGAGCCCTTTTTTTAGGCTGCGCGGCGTGGTCGGTGGCCGTCTTTCGCTGGAGTTCACTGATGCTTTAACTAACGAACGTTCGTGCTTTTATAGGTCTTGGAGCTGAGTGGCAAGACCGATTCTTCCAAGAGCGCGACCGAGAATCATGGGCAGGAGCCCCGACAGCCAACTCGGCTGTCCGATGGCGGTTGGTGGTTCCAGGCACCGAATCGGAGTTCGGCGCTCCAATCCTGCTCGGTGGCCGCCACCTTTGGTCGTACTCTGTTCCAAGGGAGTGCGATTCAAACGAGAGTTGGGACAGTTGGGTTTGCTGCCGATCCGGCACCCCCCTCACGGACTCTCCATTCGATTGTCTCTCCCTCGCTTCTTCGTGCCGACGGCATTCCAAGGGAATGCGGCATCCATGAATCGTTCGCCTTTTTCCAGTCCCTTCCCTGGCCTCCCGTGCCTTGTAAGGGTGGGGTGTGATCCAGTTCAATCTTTCACACGAACTTTGCGGGCAGCCGCCGGACAAGCCGGTTCGCGCGGAGCAGGCCGTGTGGCGGGCTTCTACAACGTGATCTTCCTCGGGGCTATCGGCCTCGGGTTCGTGCTCTTTGCCTGACCGATCATCCGTGCCTTCACGCAGGACCCGGCGGTGGTGCCGTTCGGAGTGGCCAGCCTGCGCACGGTGAGCCTGGGCTTTCTCTTCGACGCCTACGGGATGGCGATGAGTCAGGCCCTTAACGGCGTGGGCGACGTCTGGACCCCCACGGTGATCAACCTTTTCTGTTTCTGGCTGTGGCAACTGCCCCTCGCTTACGCGCTGGCGCACCCGTTCCATTACGGGCCGAGCGGACTCCTCGCGGCCATCACCATCGCCTGGTCCACCTACGCCGTGGTGAGCGCCGCGATTTTCCAGCGGGCCGCTGGAAGCTGAAGAAGGCGCGAGCGGAACAGTGCGGTCGGGACCGCGAAAGAACCCGGCGCTGCGGAGCCGCAACCAAGCCGGAGCGCGGTTGTGGTCGAAGACCCAGCCGCGCTGGATTGCTCGGTGCCCATTGGTGGTTGCGCTGAATCGCTGCGGATAAGGGAGCGGACGGAAGACCCGCTCCCGGCGCGGGTCACGCGCTTTGAGTTTCGGGCAAACGCATCGGCATTGCGCGCAGGCGCAGACCCGTGGCGTGAAACACGGCGTTGCCGATGGCCGGAGCGATCGCGATGATGGGCGTCTCGCTGCCTCCGGCCGGAGCCAGATCGGGGCGGTTCAACAGGTGAATGTCGAGTTCGGGCACATCCTCGAAGCGCGGCACCTCGTAGCTGCCGAAGCTGGCGTTGAGCATGCGGCCGTTCTCGAAGCGCATTTCCTCGCGGAGCGCCGGCCCCAGTCCCATTAACAGTGCGCCCGTCACCTGGGCGCGCAGGTTGTCGGGATTCAGGATCGCGCCGCACTCGAAGACCTGGCAGACGTGGCGCGGAATGATGCGCCGCCGGGCGGGGTCGATCTCGACCTCGACGCACGCGGCCACATAGGAACCTTTCTCGGTGCCGCAGGCCAGGCCCACGCCGACGTTCGCTCGCCTGGCCTTGACCCGTTCGCGCCAGCGGAAGCGTTGCGCCGCGGCTTCGAGCACGTCCCGCAGCCGGCCGGGCGCCAGGTGGGCCAGCCGAAACTCGAGGGGATCGATGCCCGCGGCGGCGGCCAGTTCGTCCATGAAGCATTCGCGGGCGAAATTGTTCACCGTGGAGCCGAGCGCGCGGTAGGAGCCGTGCCGCAGCGGCGGCGCTGAGTTTACTGCGCGAGAACGTGACTGGGCGACGCGGTAGGGCGACTCCACTGCGGACCCGCCGGGGTTGATGCTGATGAAGTGCCAGGAGGTGAGCGCGCCCTTGGCATCCAGCGTGGCCTCGACGTCCAGGACGGCGGCCGGGCGGAACGAGGCCCAGGTGAATTCCTCGGCGCGGGTCCATTGGAGCGAGACCGGTTTGCCGGCGGCCCGGGCGAGGCGGGCCGCTTCGATGGCCGCCTCGGCGGTATGTTTACCGCCGAAGCCTCCTCCGGTGTCGGGCACGATCACGCGCACCTGCGCGGGCTCCAGGCGAAAGGCGCGGGCCAGCTCGGTCTGGTAGCCGAAGGGATTCTGCGTGCCGGTCCACACGGTCAGCCGGCCGTCCTGCCATTCGGCCACCGCGGCGCGTGTTTCCATTGGCGCGTGCTGGACGTAGGCCGCCTGGTAGGTGGCCCGGAGGGTTTGGTGCGCGGCGGCCAGTTGCTCCCGGAACGGGTTCGCCGGCACGCCGCCGGCGGCATGGCGCCGCAAATGGTCGAAGAGTTCCTTGCTGGACGGATGAGGTGCCGGCTCCCACTGCGCGGTTTTGGCGATGGCGTCCAGTGCCGCCCGGGCTTGCGAGGTGGTCGGTGCCGCCACACCGACGAACGAGCCATCGTGCACGGCCACGACCCCAGGCATGGCCCGGGCGGGCGCCAGATCCACCGAGACCAGCCGGGCGCCGTAGGATGGAGGGCGCAGCACCTTGCCCCGCAGCATGCCCGGCCTCGTGATGTCGGAAGGATATCGATGGGCGCCGGTGACGAGATCTTGTCGATTGGGTCGGGGCACGGAGGTGCCGAGCACCTGCCAGTCCTTCACTTCGGTGAGGGCGCCGCCTTGCGCGGGGGTTTGCAGGGCTCCGGCCAAGGCGGGGTCTTGCGCCAGTTCGGCGAGGGTTAGCGACCGGTTACCGCCCGATTCGGTGAAGGTGCCGTTGCGGAAGGTCACGGTGGGGCGTTCGACGCCCCAGCGCCGGCTGGCGAGATCGACAAGCACCTCGCGAGCGGCGGCGGCCGCCTGGCGGATGGCGGGCACGGTGCGCGGCGTCGAGCCGCTGCCGGCTGTGATCCCGTCATTCGGCACGCGCGCGGTGTCGGCCATGACGAGGTCGATGAGGCTTGCGGGCACGCGCAATTCCTCGGCAGCGGCCTGGGCCAGT
>DATLZF010000537.1:0-2508 GCA_035574135.1 Candidatus Methylomirabilota bacterium | reverse complement strand
CGCCAGCACCACGCAGCTTTACGATCCCCGCCGACGCGATTGGTCGGCGAGACTCATCGACGCGCTCGGGTTTCCATCCCATCTTTTCCCAAAGGTCGTGCCGTCGGGCACGGTGCTGGGGACGTTGGAGGAATCGCTGCGCTTCGAAACGGGTCTCAAGGAAGTCGAAGTGATTGCCAGTTGTTCACACGACACGGCCGCCGCTGTGGCCGCCGTGCCGGCGGAGGACGAGGATTGGGCCTACCTCAGTTCCGGTACCTGGTCGCTTTTGGGCGTGGAACGGTCTTCCCCGCTTCTGACGGATGCCTGCCGCGATCTGAACGTCACAAATGAAATCGGGTTTGGCGGCTCGGTGAGATTGCTCAAGAACATCGTCGGCCTATGGATCATTCAGGAGTGTCGCCGGGCGTGGGCTGCGGGTGGGCAGCGGTGGGACTACGCTCAGTTGACGGCGTTGGCGGAGGCGGCTCGGCCGTTTGTCGCTCTGATCAATCCCGCAGACCCGCGCTTTCTGTCACCGGGAGGAATGCCGGAGAAGATCCAAGCCTTCTGCCGTGAAACCGACCAGCCGGCGCCGGAGACACCGGGTGCGATCGTTCGGTGTGTGCTGGAGAGCATGGCGTTGCTCTACCACCGGACGCTGCGCCAGATCGAGCAAGTGACCGGGCGGACGATTCGGCGCTTGCACATCGTCGGGGGCGGGAGCCAGAACGGCTTGCTCAACCAGTTCACGGCCGATGCGCTCGAGATTCCCGTGGTGGCGGGACCGGTCGAGGCCACCGCCTTGGGAAACATTCTGGTGCAGGCCATCGCCTGCCGGCTGATTGGCGGCTTGGACGAGGCGCGTCGGCTCGTGCGGGATTCGTGTGAGGTGGCGGTGCTCATGCCGCGTGCGAAGGAACGGATGTCGTGGGCGCGGAGCGTCGCGCGGTTCGAGCGATTGTTCTCCTCGACGGCCCTTGGGTGTTGAGCGTGACGGTGCCGAGCGGAGGCTTGCGCCTATTGAGGGTGCCGGATACGGTCACGGCCGCAATGAATCGACGAGCCCTGTTGCCGATCTTCATTCTCGCGCTGTGGTTGGGCGCTCCCTTTCGCTCCCCGGCGCCCTTGATTTACACCCCCGGTGAAGGATGGCATTACGAGACCCCGGGAGGCGAGGGCAAGTGGCAGCGCCGTCGCGCCAAGGATCAGCTTGAGGTGGCCCAGGCGGCGTTCGACCAGAAGGACTTCGCGTTGGCGGCCAAGGCGGCCCGCCGCGTGGTCAGCACGTGGCCGTTCTCGGATTACGCTCCCAAGGCCCAGTATCTGTTGGGGCGATCCTACGAGGAACTCCGGCAGGACGAGCGCGCCTTCAAGGCCTACCAGCGGCTCATCGAGCGCTACCCCCGCCTCGACAACTACGACGAAGTGGTTCGGCGGCAAAAGATCATCGCCGACCGCTTTCTGAACGGGCAATGGTTCAAAGTGTTCAACTACGTGCCGCTGTTCCCTTCGATGGACAAGACCATTCAGATGTACGAGCAGATCCTGAAGAACGGTCCCTACAACGAGGTTGCCGGCCAAACCCAGTTGAACATCGGGCAGGCGCATGAGAACAGGATGGTCAAGGACTACGCCGCCGCCGCCAAGGCCTACGAACGCGCGGCCGACCGTTACGCCGGGCAGCCGGAGGGCGTGGAGGGCCTCTACCGCCTGGCGTTGGCCTACAACAAACAGGCCCGGACGGCGGAATACGATCAAAACGTCGCCGCCCAGGCCATTGCCACCTTCACGGATTTCTCGGTGTTGCATCCGGATGACGCGCGTGTGGCCGAGGCACAGAAGATCATCGCCTCCCTGCGCACCGAGCAGGCGCGCGGTGCCTTCGAGATCGCCCGTTACTACGAGCGCCACAACCGCTGGCAGGGGGCGGTGATTTACTACAACGATGTTCTCAACAAGGATCCGGAATCCAAGTATGCCCAGGAGGCGCGCGCACGGATCGCCGCCATCAACAAACGCCTGGAACGCTGACATGCGATCCGGTCTTGCCATGCTGCTGCTGGCTGTGGCCGCCATCGGGCAGGGGTGCGCCGGCTACCGCCTCGGACCGACCAACGGCGTGGCGGCGCGTTCCCAGTCTGTGCAAGTCAACCCGTTCATCAACGAAACCATCGAACCTCGCTTGGGCGAGGCCGTGACCCATGCGCTGCGCAAAGCGTTGCAGCAGGATGGCACTTTCTCGCTCGACACATCCAATTCGGGGGACGTCATCGTGACCGGGCGCATCGTGCGGTGGGATCGCCGCGCCCTCTCATACCAGCGCCGGGATGTGGCTACGCCGCGCGATTACCGCTTGACCATCACGGCGTGGGTTACGGCGCGGGATCGGCGCACCGGGCGCACGCTTCTCGACCGGAAGGTCTCCGGCCATTCCACCGTTCGCGTGGGAGCTGACCTTGTCAGCGCCGAACGCCAGGGCTTGCCTCTGGTGGCGGACGATCTGGCACGCAACACCACCGCCCTGCT
>DATLZF010000536.1:0-3032 GCA_035574135.1 Candidatus Methylomirabilota bacterium | reverse complement strand
CAACAGAAATTCCGGGACAACCCAACGGTTGCTTTTCCCGCCCCGCCAGCCATCCTGCGCCCATGCACGATGACGCGCTGCTCGAGCTCGATTTGCCGGGCATCCCGAAGGTCAAGAGCGGAAAGGTCCGGGAAATCTTCGATCTGGGCGACCGGCTTTTGTTGGTGGCCACGGACCGCATCTCGGCCTTTGACTGCATCCTGCCCAATGGCATCCCGCGCAAGGGCGAGGTGTTGACGCAGATCTCGTTTTTCTGGTTCCAGCGGTTCGCCGGCCTCGTGCCCAACCACCTGCTGGCCGGCCCGAACGATCCGTGGCCCGAGCCGTTGCGCGCCCACGAGGTGCCCTTGCGCCGGCGCAGCATGATCGTGCGCAAATGCCGTCCTCTCGGCATCGAGTGCGTGGTGCGGGGTTACCTGGCCGGCTCCGGTTGGAAGGAGTACCGCCAACGCCAGACCGTGTGCGGCCTACGGCTGCCCGCCGGGTTGCAGGAATCCTCGGAGCTGCCCGAGCCGATTTTCACGCCGGCCACCAAGGCCGAAAGCGGCCACGACGAGAACATCTCCTTCGAGCAAGCGGTGCGCATCGAGGACGAGGCGCTGGTGCGCCAGGCGCGCGAGCTGAGCCTGCGGATTTACACGGCGGCCCGGGATTACGCCCGGGATCGCGGCATTCTCATTGCCGACACGAAGTTCGAGTTCGGCGTGGCCGACGGGCGGCTGCTGCTCATCGACGAGGTGCTGACGCCGGATTCATCCCGGTTCTGGCCGGCGGACGGCTACGTGCCGGGCCGCAGCCAGCCCAGTTTCGACAAGCAATTCGTCCGCGATTATCTGGAATCCCTCCCTTGGGACAAGACCCCTCCGGCCCCATCGCTGCCGCCGGAGGTCATCACCCGCACGCAGGACAAGTACCGGGAGGCCTTTCGTCGGTTGACAGGCGCGGCATTGCCGGCCTAGCGACGCGCGCTCACGGTCCACGGTTCCCCGACGCCTGCCCCACCCACGCCCATCCTTGCAATGAAGACCCTGATCCTCGTGGTGATTTTCTCCGTGCTGCCGGTGTTCTTCCTGTTCGTGTTCACCATGAGCAGCTTCAACCTGTTGAACTCCTCGCAGCGCCGGGTCAGGAGAACGCTGGAGATGCTGGCGGCCGCGTTGCGCCGCCGCCAGGCGGCCGCCGCGCGGCTCGCGGAAGCCGCCGGCGCCTTGCCGGATGCGCCCGGAGCCGAAGTCGAAGCCGTCCGCCGGGCGCGGGAGGCTGCTGTCGCTGCAATCGAGAAGACGGAACGCCATCACGGTGATGACGGCGCCCTGGACCAGGCGTTCGAGGCCGAGACGAAGCTTGTGACGGCCACGGAAGAGCTCGTCCGTGCGCTCCCTCCCGCGTCCGCAGAAGGTGCGGCCGAGCCGCGGCGCGAGTGGGACGAGGCGAATCAGCGGGTGGCCTGCACTCGGCTGGACCATTTTCAGGCGGTGGCTTCCTACAATCGGCACCGACAGCGAGGATGGAGCCGGTTGATCGCCGGGGTTTTTCTGTTTCCCCCCGCACGCCCCCTGTTGGGGGAGCCCTCGTCCAGTACGTCCGTTCGCCCAGCGGCCGCCTCATGACCCCACCCGCCATCGTTGTCATCCGCGAATTGTCGAAGGTTTACCGGCAGGGGGAGATTCAGGTGACCGCGCTGCATCGCGTGAGCCTGGACATCCAGGAAGGCGAGTTTCTCACGCTCATGGGCCCGTCGGGCTCGGGCAAAAGCACGCTCCTGCACATCATCGCGGGTATCGATCGCCCCACCCAGGGGCAATGTCTCGTCCAGGGCGTGGACGTGGCGCAACTGAACGAATCGGCCCTGGCGGACTGGCGCAATCAAAACGTCGGCTTCGTCTTCCAGACCTTCAACCTCATCCCGGTGCTGACCGCTTTTGAAAACGTCGAGCTGCCCCTGCTGCTGACGCGCCTGAGCGCGCGGCGGCGACGCGAGCAGGTGCAAACGGCGCTGGCCCTGGTGGGCCTGTCGGATCGTGCCCGCCACCTGCCGCGCCAGCTTTCCGGCGGCCAGGAGCAGCGCGTGGCCATCGCCCGCGCCCTGGTCACGGACCCTTCGCTCATCGTTGCGGACGAACCCACCGGCAACCTCGACTCGCAATCCGCCCACGAGGTGCTGACGATCCTCCAGTCGTTGAGCCGGCAGGCGGGCAAAACCGTGATCATGGTCACCCACGATCCCAAGGCGGCGGCATTCGGCTCGCGCACCGTGCATCTGGAAAAAGGCGAGCTGAGGGATGGGTGAAGGCCCCATGAGCATCGCCGGTTTCATCGCCCGAAACGCCCTGCGCAACAAGCGGCGGGCAACGCTGTCCGTCCTCAGCGTGGCCGTGAGCCTGTTCCTGCTGGTCACGCTGCTGGTGGCGTTGCGCGAGCTCACCGTGCCGCCGGAAGATGTGGGCGCTGCGCTCCGCGTGGTGGTGCGCAACCGGGTCTCCCTCGCCAACCTGCTGCCGGCGCGCCAGCGGCCGGTCATCGAGCGGATCCCGGGCGTGGAAGCCGTGTCACCCTTCAGTTGGTTTGGCGGCCGCTACAAGAACGAGGAGAGCATGACTTTCGCGCAGTTTGCCATGGATCCCAAGCAGCTCCGGGTCATCTTTGGCGAGGCGCGCATGAGCGCGGCGGAGTACGATGCGTTCGAGAGGGAGCAGACCGCCTGCATTGTGGGCCGGCTGACGGCCGAGAAGTATGGCCTCAAGGTGGGCGACCGCATCGTGCTGGTTGGCACGATCTATCCCTGCACCTTGGAGTTGAAGCTGGTCGGCATCTACTCCGGCACGATGGACGACCGCAACCTGTTCTTCCACCACAAGTATCTGGACGAGGCCGGCGGCGCCCCGGGTCAGGTCGGCACCTGGTGGGTGAAGGTGCGGTCCGCCGAGGACATGCCGCGCGTCATCGAGACGATCAACCGCACGTTCGCCAACACGTCGGCCGAAGTGCGGGCGGAAACGGAGCGTGCCTTCCAGCTCAGTTTCATTTCCATG
>DATLZF010000535.1:0-5316 GCA_035574135.1 Candidatus Methylomirabilota bacterium | reverse complement strand
AGGCGCGCCTGGCCGGCGTCGATCCGCATCTCGAAGAGGCGGCTCTGGACCTCGGAGCTCCGCCGTGGAAGGCGTTCTGGCTCGTCCTGGTCCCGTCTCTTCTGCCCGCGATCATCGCCGGCGCGCTGATGTCGTTCACGCTCTCGATGGATGAGTACATCGTCACGGTCTTCACCACCGGACCTCATTCACAAACCCTGCCGATCAAGATTTTCGGTCTGGCCAAGAAGGGGCTGGACCCCTCCTTGAATGCCCTCTCCACCGTCTTTGTGGTCGCAACAATCGTGCTGGTCGTTCTCGCAGAGTACATCCGCAAACTCAATCGCTAAGCCTATGAAGCTCCTCCCCCTCATCACCTGGGCACTGCTGGCTCTCAGTCCGGTCCCGCTCCAGGCGGCTGCGAACAAAGGTTCGCTGAACCTCTACTGCTGGTCCGAATACGTCCCGCAGGACGTCATCGACGGTTTCACCAAGGAAACCGGCATCAAGGTCAACGTTGAGAACTACGCCTCCAACGAGGAGATGCTCTCGAAGCTTCTGGCCGGCGGCGCCCGATACGATTTGATCCAGCCTTCCGAGTACATGATCGAGGCGCTCATCAAGGCCGGCAAACTCCAGCCCCTCAATCTGGCCAACATCCCAAACCTGAAAAACCTCGACCCGAAGTTCACGAAGATGCCGCACGACCCGGAGGGCCAATACTCCGTCCCGTGGATGGCCGGCTCCGTGGGCATCGTCGTGAACACCTCCAAAATCAAAGAGCCGGTCAAGGGCTACAAGGATCTCTTCTCCGGCAAATACCGGAAGCGGATCGTGGTCCTCAACGACAGCCGCGAGATGGTGACGTGGGCGATGTACTCCCTCGGACTCCCCATCAACACGGTCACGCCCGACGCACTGGAGAAGGTCAAACCGGTGCTCAAGGATTGGCTGCCCCAGGTCAAGGTCTTCGATTCCGATTCGCCAAAGACCGCCTTTCTGAACGGCAGCGTGGACGTGGGCATCGTTTGGAGCGGCGAAGCCGCCATCCTGTTCAAAAAGAACAAGAAATTCCAATACATCCTCCCGCAGGAGGGCGCGCACCAATTCATTGACAGCCTCGCCATCCCGGTCGGCGCGCCGCACAAGGAGAACGCGGAGAAATTCATCAACTACATCCTCCGACCCGAGGTGAGCGTGAAGATCTCGGAGGAGTTTCCCTACACGAACCCCAACCTTGAAGCGCGCAAACTCCTGAAAAAGGCTCAGCTTCAAAATCCCGCCAGCTACCCGCCCGGTGAGCCGAAGCTTGAAACATTCAAGGACATCGGCAAGGCCGCCCAGGACATCGACAAACTGGTAACCGATCTCAAAGGTTGATCCGACACGCGGCGGGTAGCCGAAAGCCAGACGAATGCAGACCGCGATCGGTTCCGGCGAGCTGCCGGTGGGCACGAGGCGCCCCGGTCTGGTGGGCTGGCTGCTCATGATGCCGATGCTGGTCTGGCTGCTGGCTTTCGTGGTCGCGCCCGCGGCCATCCTGCTCGTCTATAGCTTCTGCCAGCGCGATGAACTGGGGCGGGTCATCTATGATTTCACCTGGGGGAATTACCAGCGGATCTTCTTCGACAGCGACACCGGCAAGCTCGGCACGACCTACCTCACCGTTTTCCTCCGGTCGGTCGTGTACGCCGCGCTGACGACGGTGATTTGCGCCGCCGCCGGCTATCCCGTGGCGTGGTTTATCGGCCGCGCACCGGAGCGGTGGCGAAACCGGCTGCTCATGCTCGTCATGGTGCCGTTTTGGACGAGCTTTCTCGTGCGCACCTACGCGTGGATGACCATCCTCGCCAACGAGGGTCTGCTGAACGCCTGCCTGCAATCAGCGGGGCTCATCGCCGAGCCGCTCGAACTGCTCTACACCCCGGGCGCCGTCGTCCTCGGCCTCACCTACGCCTACCTGCCATTCTTCATCCTGCCGGTCTATGGCAGCGTGGAGAAGCTAGACAATTCACTCGTCGAAGCGGCCTTCGACCTCGGCGCGGGCCCGCTGCGTGCCTTTCAAAGCGTCATCCTTCCCCTGACCTACCCGGGCGTGGTCGCGGGCGTGTTGCTCGTCTTCATTCCGGCCCTCGGCATGTTTGCCATCGCCCAATTGATGGGCGGCGGGGTGGACCCGACCATTGGCGAGGTCATTCAAAACCAGTTCCTCGCCGCGCGGGACTGGCCCTTCGGGGCGGCCCTGGGGATGACGCTGGTGGCCGTGTTCACGGTCGCGTTCTGGTTCGCCTCGGGCAAAAGGGCCGCGGCATAGTCATCCTCTCCCGGAATGGTCGAACTCCGCTCCGTCACCAAACGTTTCGGCACCGTCACCGCCGTCGAACAGGTCAGCCTGCGCATCGCGGCCGGTGAGTTCCTGACGCTGCTCGGGCCCTCGGGCTGCGGCAAGACGACGCTGCTGCGCATGATCTCCGGCTTCGAGACCCCCACCGAGGGCACCGTACACCTCGACAACGAAGATGTGACCCACCTGCCGCCGTATCGGCGCAATGTGAACCAGGTCTTCCAAAGCTACGCGCTTTTCCCACATCTGACCGTCGCGGACAACATCACCTTCGGCCTGCGGATGCAGAAGCTCCCCAAGAGCGAGATCGCCCGGCGGCTGAAGGAAGTCACGGAACTGGTTTCGCTCGGCGGCATGGAATCCCGGAAACCGGCGCAGCTTTCCGGCGGTCAGCGGCAACGGGTCGCCCTGGCACGCGCCATTGTTTGCAGACCGAAGGTGCTGCTCCTCGACGAGCCCCTCTCCGCGCTCGACGCCAAGCTGCGTCA
This sequence comes from Candidatus Methylomirabilota bacterium, assembly GCA_035574135.1. GTDB lineage: Bacteria > Verrucomicrobiota > Verrucomicrobiia > Limisphaerales > DATLZF01 > DATLZF01. Next base: position 2,505 of record DATLZF010000535.1, on the reverse strand, counting down.
CGCCATGCAGATCGAACTCAAACGCCTCCAACGCACCCTCGGCATCACGTTCGTCTTCGTCACCCACGACCAGGAGGAGGCGCTCACCATGTCGGACCGGATCGCCATTGTAAACCAGGGGCGCCTCGAGCAAGTCGCCTCCGCTGACGAGATCTATCACGCCCCGAAGACGACTTTTGTCGCTCACTTCATCGGCAAGGCCAATATCCTGCCCGCGACACCCATCGGTGAAGAAGGCGGGCTCTGGCGCATCCGCCTCGCCGCCGATGTGGAACTGGCCATGGAAGCCAAGCCGCCGGCGGCGGGCACGGAAATGCTGCTCTCCATCAGGCCCGAGAAGATTCACCTCCGAAAGACCCGGCCCTCCGCCGCCAACGTCTTCGAAGCGCGAGTGGAGGAAGAAATCTTCCGCGGCCCGATCGACGAGCTCACGCTGCGGACCGCCTCCGGGCTCGCCCTGACGGCAATCCTGACCAACGAAGGCTCCATGCAGGAAGCCATTCACGCGGGCGACAAGGTCTTCTGCCACGTTCACCCCGGCGACATCGTCCTCGTCCGTGCCGGCTGACGGCGTCCCCCTCCCCGCCCGGCGGCGGCCACGCCCCGCCGCGCGTCGCCGTTCCGCCAAGCCCGTTCACTCCTCCACCCGGCTGTGGATTTCCCCGCTCTTGAGCCGCGTCCGCAGTCGCTGTCCCCGCTGCACGGCGGCCGCATCGCGTATCACCCGGCCGGTGGCTGCGTCCATGGTGATGGAGTAACCGCGGGCCAGCACGTTCGCCGGCGAAAGCAGACGCAGACGGGCTTCCAAAGCCGCCACCATCGTTGCACGCGATCTGATCCCGTGCCGCAGCGGTTCCCGCAGCCGTCGGGCCAGATCCTGCACCCGCTCCCGCCGGCGGACCAAAGCCGCGGCCGGGCGGGCCGCCGCCAGACGCTGTCGGAGGGTTTGCCAGGCCGTCTCGTGGCGCCGCCAGCCCTGTCGCGCGGCCCGGGCCAGCCCGGCCTGCAAGTCATCGATCCGCTGCATGCGGTCTTGCAACCAGCGACGCGGGTGCAACCGACCCAGACGCCGGACCAGTTGATCCACCCGTGCAAGCTCCCGTTCGACCGCCTGGCGGACCAGACGGCACAAATCCACGCGGGCTTCGCGCACGAATTCCCGGCTGCGATACGGGCCGTCGGTGATGATCTCGGCCGCCGCGCTGGGCGTGGCGGCCCGGGCATCCGCCACGAAATCGCTGATGGTGAAATCGATCTCGTGGCCCACAGCGGACAGTACCGGCAGCGCCGATCGATAAATCGCGCGCGCGACCTCCTCCTCGTTGAACGCCCACAAATCCTCCAAACTGCCGCCACCCCGCGTGACGAGGATGAGATCCAAGCCCCGCCCCGGCGGTTGAGCCGCGGACCATTCGTTGAGCAGCCCCACCGCCGCGGCAATCTCGGCCGCGGCGCCCTCCCCCTGCACCCGACAAGGTGCCAGCACAAGGCGCAAGCCGGCGAAACGCCTGCGGACCACGTGCAGAACGTCGCGCAGGGCGGCGCCGGTCGGGGAAGTGACCACGCCCACGGCTTCCGGATACGATGGAATCGGGCGCTTGCGTTCGGCGGCGAAGAGGCCCTCGGCCTGCAGCCTGGCCTTGAGCCGTTCGAAGGCCTGTTGCAGCGCCCCCACACCCTGCAACTCGATGGCCGTCACGCGCAGTTGATACTGGCCGCGCGGCTCGTACACCGTGACCTGCCCCTGCAGCACCAGCTTCTGGCCGTCGCACAACGCTTCCCGATGCTGCACCGCCTCGCCGCGAAACAACACGCACGACAACTGCGCTGCCGCATCCTTGAGTGTGAAATAGGCGTGGCCGGAAGATTGCACGCGCAGGTTCGTGACCTCGCCGGTCACCCAGACCGTGCCGATGTCGCGTTCGAGCAGGCGGCGGATCGTCCCGGTCAGTTCCGCCACGGAGAAAACACGACGCGTGGCCTCAGGCGGAAACAACTCACCGAAGTCCCACTGTGATTTGCCCCGGGCCATGCGATGCCGCCGGCTAGGCCAGCGCCTCCGAAATCCGCTGCAGACTCCTGGTGCGTCCCGTCGCGTCGTCCACCTCGATCAGCGCCCCTTGCAGGCGCACCGAGCCCCGCGCCACCTCAAACCGCTGCGGCATGCAGGTGAGGAACCGCTGAATCACGGGCTCGATCTCGCGGCCCAGCACGCTCTCGTGCGGCCCCGTGAAACCGGCGTCACACAGAAAGGCGGTGCCCCCGGGAAAGATCTGCTCGTCGGCCGTTTGCACGTGCGTGTGGGTGCCGATGACCGCGCTCACCTGTCCGTCGAGATACCGGGCGATGGCGATCTTCTCCGAGGTGGCCTCGGCATGGAAATCGACCAGCACCACCGGCGCGCGCTCGCGCAGCTTCCGCGCCTCCTCGCGAATGCCGGGGAACGGGCTGTCGAGACTGCCGATGAAGGTCCGGCCCTGCGCATTCAACACGCCGAACGGCGGG
>DATLZF010000534.1:0-5263 GCA_035574135.1 Candidatus Methylomirabilota bacterium | reverse complement strand
CGCGGCGCACAACACGTTGGAGCGGGATGGCGCCGGACGGCACAAGTTCCTCGGCTATGTCGTGCAAATCGACCGGTGGACGCTCTATCACTCGGGCGACACGCTTCGGTATCCGGGGATGGAGGACTGGCTGCGGCGCTGGCCGATCGACGTTGCGTTGCTGCCCATCAACGGCGACCGGCCCGAGCGCCGCGTGGCGGGCAATCTCAATGGTGCAGAAGCCGCCACCCTGGCCCGCGACATCGGCGCCCGCGTCGTCATTCCCTGCCATTACGAGATGTTTGAATTCAACACGGCCTCGCCGGAGGAGTTCGTGGTCACGGCCCGGCGGCTGCAGCAGCCCTGTCAGGTGCTTCAGGCCGGAGAACGATTCAGTTTGCCGGCGTGAGCCGGGGCGCAACGCGGCCCGCACCCCGAGCGCTGGCAAAGATCGTGCGGGCCCGGGCTCACGGCGCCGGGGTTCGGATCTGGAAAAACTGCGCCGGCAGGTTCGTGCTGCTCGTGAGCCACTCCGTTTCGGGAAATCGCCCCGGCACCGTGGCCAGTCGCGTCAGATCCGTTGGCTGGGGACCGCCCCAGACCTCGTAGGTTTGCCCCTCGACGCCCGGCCAGTTCAACCGCAGCAGTCGCGCGTCCCAGCGCGCGAGATCGACTCGGAACGGGTCGTTGGGTCGGGTCGGATCCGTCCCCATCGCGTGTTCGCGGGCGTTGTTGTAGCCGTCTCCATCCGGGTCGTCGGTCAACCCGCGGGCCAGCGAGTCGAAGTGGGCCTGCTCCCAATTGTCATCCAGTCCGTCCTCGTCCGAGTCTGCGATGGCCACACCCCGCAGGATGAGGCTGGCGGACAACGCGGAACCCGTCCGCGTGGCCAGTTGGTCGCTGACCTCCAGCCGCCACTGGCCGGCGGCGGGCTCGTAAAAGTGATGGGTGGACCAGTAGGTCCAGTCCACCGGGCCCGCGTTGGTGTCCGAGTTGAGCCGCTGCAACACGCTGCGGGTGCCGGCGGGCGAGACGAGGGTGACGCGGATCTCGGCACGGCGCGGGTGATCCGTCTGCAGCCGGACGCCGACATGCTCGAGCGAGAGCGGATCCGCAACCCCGAATGCGATGGTGGCGGGAGCCAGGGAGAGCTGCGCCCGGGCCGCGCGATTGGTGGCGAACAGGTCGCGCAGTTCGATCCCGGCCCGATGGCCGATGAACACCGCCGGGATCGGCACAAAGTCCGTGCCGCCCATCGGGCAAAGCTGGTCGCCGCCCGGGCACGATCCGGAAATCGGGTTCGTTTCGACATTGTGGATGATGGCGAACGCTGCCCCGGCGACGGCCGCGTTAAAGATCTTTGTCGCGAAACTCACGTTCGTGCTCCGCTCGATCAAGGCGGCCAGGCCGGTGAGATCCTCGGCGGGCACGGTTGTGGCCGGCCCCAGATACGCCAGTGGCAGGGGCGCCGTCGGGTCGTCGGGAAACGGGCCGGTGCCGCCAACACAGGGGATTTGCTGCAGATGCCCCGGCACGTCCGGCCCGGTCACGAGGATCTTCAAACCTCCGTCCGGAATGGCCAAGGGGCCGGCAAACGTCTGCGTGATCGTGACGAGCGCCGGCCGGTTCGACCACGCCCTGGCCAGGCGCACGGCGTGACCGGCATCCACGACGCCAAAACCGAGGCTGTGGCTCACCACCAAGCCCGCGCCATTGGTCTTCACGTCCGGGTCGGCAAAGTCGAAGTGCCGGGCCGATTGCAGCAGCACCTGCTGCACGTCGCGGTGGGTAAGGTGCGGGTTGGCGGCCAGCACCAGCGCCGCTGTCCCCGCCGCCAGAGGGGTCGAGGCCGAGGTGCCGGAGAAGCCGAGGCTGTTGAAGGCGAAGTCGGACAGATACTCGAAAGGCGGAAGGAAGTTGACGAAGTTTGCGCCCGCCGGACCCGACAGATCCGTGGTGAACAGTGCGTTGTCGCCCGCGTCGGCGCTGGGCGCCGCCACCAGCAGACAGGCGCCCGGTTCGCTGTGACCGGCAACGCGCCCGTTGCGCGCCACCGAGGCGACGGCGATGACATCCGGGTCGGCCGGGTAGTCGTCGTTGGCGTTGGCGCCGGAAGCGCGATCGTTGCCTCCGGCGCGCACCATCACCACGCCCTTGCCGCCCCGGCCGTGCGCGATGGCGGCCGCCATGCCGGCCCGTTCCAGCGGTGTCGGGCCGGTTTGGCGCAGGCCGCCCCGGTTCCAACTGTGGTTTTGCACCGAGACGATATTGGAGGCGAACGAATACATCTCCATCAACACCTCGTCGCTGGCGAGCCGGGAGGCGTTGGTGAAGATGACCCAGGAGGCGAGGCGCGCGGCGGGCGCCACGCCGCTCATGCCGAAGCCGTTGCCACCGGTGGCCGCGGCCAGCCCCGCCACCTCGGTGGCGTGGGCCCAGGTGCGCGAAGTGCCCGTGGCTGCGGCGTTGCTCGTGCCGGTGACGAAATTCCAGTGCGGCGCGCCCACGACGCGGTTGGTCAGCTCGCGATGGGTCAGTTCGAAGCCCACGTCGGCCACCGCGAGCGTCACGCCTTCGCCCCGGGTGTGTGGCCAGGCGGCGCGCACGTTCAGGTCCGGGCCCAGCACCGCGCCGTTCGTCACATCGCGATTCTCCAGGTACCACTGGCCGGTGACATTGGCCAGTTGCGGCGGGAAATGAGGATCGTTCGGTGCGGCCGCGTAGGCGCTTTCCAGCCGGGCGGTGTTGCGAATGACCGGGTAGCTCACCACCACGCCGCGCCGTCGGGCCAGATCAGCGGCCTCGCGCGCCGCCGCGCGCGCGTCGGGCGCCTGCAGAATCAGCAGGCGGTCGTGAATCCACCGCACCGGCGTCAGCGGACGCCCGTGGATCAAGGCGTGGACTGCGACGCCGGCTTCGACTCCCAGCACGACGCGCGAGCCGAACTCGACGTAATCACCGGAGTTGCCATGGGGCCAGGCGCGGCCCCACGCCGGTCCCGCCACCGTGGCGGGGGTGAGTTCCTCGTCATCGAGGCGGTAAAGCGCGGGCTGGGGCTGGGTGAACAGGAGTTCCGCCGGCGCGCCTTGGAAACCGGGTCCAAGCGCAACGCCAAAAGCGAGGGCGAACGCGCGGGCAGTGGGAGGAACCATAACCTGGCGCCAAGCTAGCCTCATTGTGCCGCCCGGGCAAGCGACGGCTGGCTCGTTGCGGAAAGGGCAACCGGATCAGGCCGGAACGGGCGTGCGCCGCAGGATTTCCTCGACCACGGCACGGCCCGTCAGGCCGGAGAACCTGGCTTGGGGATCGAGGGCCAGCCGGTGGGCGATCACGTCCACCGCCAGTTCCTGGACGAGGTCGGGGGAAACGAACGCCGCGCCGTCAAAGAGCGCCAGCGCCTGGGTCATCTTCATCAGCATCAGCGACGCCCGCGTGCTGGCGCCCAACTGAACGGACGGCGCCGTGCGCGTCGCCGCCACCAGATCGACGAGGTAGCGTTGGATCTCCTCGCTCACGCGGATCTCCGTGGCCTGTCGGCGCAGGCGGAGAATCTCCTCGACGCTGGCGCAGGGCCGCAGGGACTCGACGGGGTGCTGATGCATCTGGGCGGACAGGATGGCGACCTCCTCGGCCGCCGACACGTAGCCCAGCCGTGTTTGCATGGCGAAGCGGTCCATTTGCGCCTCCGGCAGGGGATAGGTGCCGCGGAACTCCACCGGATTTTGCGTGGCCACCACGAAGAAAAGGTCCGGCAGTGGGCGGCGTTCGCCGTCGATGCTCACTTGGCCTTCGCCCATTGCTTCGAGCAGGGCGGATTGGGTGCGGGGCGAGGCGCGGTTGATCTCGTCGGCCAGCAGGATGTTGGTGAAGACCGGGCCCTCGTGGAAGCGAAAGGCCCGGTCGCGCGGGTCAAAGATCGACACCCCCAGAATGTCCGAGGGCAACAGGTCGGGCGTGAATTGGACTCGCTTGAACTGCGCGTCGATGGACCGCGCCAGCGCCTTGGCGAGGGTGGTCTTGCCGGTCCCGGGGTAATCCTCCAGGAGCACGTGTCCGCCGGCGACGAAGGCGGCCAGCATCCGGCGCACCGTACCTGTCTGGCCGCGCATGACGCGCTCGATGTTGGTGAGGATTCGGTGGTAAACCTCGGGCCCGGTCGAGTCGTCCGCGCGTTGTGTCATGCCTGATCCGACCATGCCCCACGACGATCCCCGGCTCAAGGGCGGAGTCCCCCAGTGAGTTTCGATTTGCCAGCGTCGGGGGAGGGCCGGCACATTGCCGCGCATCAGCAACGTGACGACCAGCCTCGAAGTGGTGTTGTCGCCCGCGGAACTCGCCGGGCTGGCCGGCCGCGACCTGAGCCAGACAACGTGCGTCGTCTTCGACATCCTGCGGGCGACCACGAGCATGATTTCCGCTCTGGCCAACGGGGCCGAGGCGATCATCCCCGTGGCCGAGATCGCCGAGGCGCTGGCCTTGCGCGAGAAGAATCCCGCCGTATTGCTGGCGGGCGAGCGGGACGGATGGCGCATCACCGCGCGGCAAACGGGGGGTGTCGAATTCGATCTGGGCAATTCTCCGCGCGAGTTTACCGCCGAGCGAGTGCAGGGCCGGACCCTGGTGATGACGACGACCAACGGCACCCGGGCGTTGCGCGCGTGCGCCGGGGCCAGGCGCGTGCTGGTGGCGTCTTTTCTCAACCTCCGCGCCACGGCCAACTGGCTCCGGCAGCACCAGCCGGCGCGCCTGATCATTGTGGCCAGCGGCACCGGCGAGGAGCCCGCTCTCGAGGATGTGCTGGCCGCCGGCGCACTGTGCGAGAAGGTTTGGCCTCAATACGCAGGCACGGGGGGGCACGTGGCCGACTCGGCCGAGATCGCCCGGCGCCTGTATCCGCTGATGCAGAACAACCTGTTCGAAGCCATGAAGAACGCCCGCAATGGGCGCCGGCTGCTCGGGATACCCGAACTGCGCGACGACGTCTGGCATTGCGTGCAGCGCGAGACGGCGTCGTTCGTGGCGGCGCTGTTCCCCGGCGGGGCCGTCCGCAAGCTGGAGTGAACGGGCCATTGGGGAGGGGGGACTTCGGCTGGTCGAATCGGCGCGGTCCCACAACAAATTAGGTTCAGATTTCTCGGGAAAATAGGGAAAGCTGGGTAGATCGTGACCCCGGTGGTGGGGGGAAGGCAAGTAGAGGTGGTGGCGTTTGGAGAGGTTGAGGGGACGCCAGTTTAACACCGCCCCGGCCAGCGCCGGGGCCTGGGCTTGGAGGATTTGCAGCGGG
>DATLZF010000533.1:0-3672 GCA_035574135.1 Candidatus Methylomirabilota bacterium | reverse complement strand
GGTCGAGCGGACCGCGGCCTCCACGATGGGTTGAAGGGCCGCGTCCGGCCGCGCCCATTCGGCCCCCTCAACCGCCGTGCCGGGGAAAAGTGCCATCAGCGCCAGGAGGAAGGGACGGAGCCGGGGGATCATGGACCGGATTGGGGCCTAGATCGAGCATTCTTCGGTTGCGCACTCCGCCACGGTCGCACTCAAGGGTTGGCCGACCGGCAGCGCGTCCGGCAACGGGACGAATTCCCCGATGCGGGCCCACAGGCGGGAGAAGTCCTTGTTCACGTCCCCGCTCAGGCAGTCGGTGATTTCCCCGGCGGCGTCGGGATAGCGGTCGATCACGTCCTTGAACGAAAACCGGGGATTGTAGAAGGCATAGACCAGCTTGCGCATGTTCTCGACTCCCTGCCGGATGGCGGCAGCGTAACTGGTGAAGCGTTCGGGGGACAGGTCGCCGTCCCGCAACGCTTCGTGGACCGAGTCCGCCGCGAGGGTTCCGCTCTTGAGCGCGAGCATCAGCCCGCTGCTGAAAACCGGATCGAGGAAGCAGAAGGCATCGCCCACCAGCAGCAACCCCTCCATGCCGCAATGCCGCGAGTGGAAGGAATACTCGCTGGTCAGATAGTAATCCCCCGTCTGCCGGCCGACGGAGAGGTGGTCCTTGATCCAGAGATTCTCCTCGACCTCGCGATGGAAGATCGACCTGGGATCCTTCACGCCGCCGCGGGTGAGGTATTTGCCCTCGGCCACCACGCCGACGCTGACCCGGTCCTCGTGCAACGGGATGTGCCAGAACCAGCCCTTGTCGGGGATCATCGCCACGGTGGTCTGGCCCTCATCGAGGCCCGTCTCGCGCTTTGAGCCCACGTAATAGGTCCAGACCGCCACCTTGTTGAGGTAGGGATCCCTGGTGCGCCATCCCTCGCGCACGGCGGCAAAGCTCTCCTTGCCCGTGCAATCGAGGGTGATGGGGGCCCGGTATTCCGTGGCCCCACCGTGAAGCGGCTGGGTGCGCACCCCCACCACGCGGCCGCCTTCCTTGAGCAGGTTGGTCACGGTGGTCTGCTCGCGCACGACGACGCCGCGGCTGCGTGCATGGTCGAGCAGCATCTGGTCGAACTCCGAGCGCAACACCTGCCACGTCTGCGCCACCGTCTCGCGGTCGTAGCGGTTGAAGAAGTAGAACGGTTGGCTGGCCTTCCCGTTCGGTTGCACGAATACGACGCTGTATTTCTTCTGAAACGCGGACTGCTTCATCCGCGGAATCAACCCCAGCCGCTCCAGCGGCTCGTAAGTGAACGGGATGAGCGATTCGCCGACGTGGTAGCGGGGAAACTTCTCGCGCTCGAGCAGCAGCACACGATGGCCGTAATCGGCCAGCAACGTCGCCGCCGCACAGCCGGCGGGGCCGCCACCGATGACGAGAACATCCGGGTTGGAATCAGGTTTCATGAGGTTGAGTTCACCGCCCGGTGGCTCCGGCCCGCTCCTGCAGCGGCGGGAGAATCTCCACGATCTCCGCCAGCGGCTGTTGCGCGGCGTCGAACAGCGTGTTGCGCCGGCCATACAGGGTGGCGGGGCCGGCCAGTCGCAGGGCGGCGCCGATCAGGTCGTCCGACCAGAGGCGCAGGTAGGCCTTGGGCCGGCTGGTGTGCGCCACGCCACACTCGGCCAGGATGTGGCCCAGGGGCTCGCGTTCGCCGAGGATCAACTGCCGCGCCCGCGCCTCGAAGAGGTTCAGGTTGATCTTGATGGCGCCGAACTCGACCGGCGTGCCGTCGCGATCCAACTCCAACACGACCTCGCGGAAGTAGAATCCATTGCGCTGGTCGCGCCGCAGCGCGCGGATGTGGATCACGTCCCCGTGGTACCGCTCCAGCGTGGGCGTCATGTCGGTTTGGTGCACCAGCAGCGTGTGGTAGGGCTCCGGCACTTCCTCGCCACGCACCTGCACGATCTCGGGCAGGGGCAGTCCCGCCCGGGTGTAGAACTCGTCGAGCGGATACGCCCACGGCAGCACCGACACCGGTGCCGGATGCGGGGTGCCGGTCTCGGTGTGCGCCTCACGCATAGCGGCCGGTTTCATGTTCGGGTTTGAAAAACTGGTGCAGCAGCCGGTCGATTTGCAGCAGCCCATCGCGGGTCACGGCGATCCGGTCTCCTTCCTCGGTGAGGAAGCCCCAGTCGCGCAACGTCTGGAGCGGTCGGGCAAACTGCGTTCGCGGATCGACGCCGAACTTGCCGGCGAAGGCCGCCGCACTCACCGCGCCCAGCTTGAGCTGGAGCATGAACTCGCGCAGGTAGCGCTCGTCGGCCGGCACCACGTAGGCGCGGTACACGGGCAGCCGGCCCGCCGTCACCGATTCGATGTAGGGCTGGAAGTCGTGATGGTTCTGATAATGCACCCCGCGCAGGTGCCCGAAGCTGGCCACGCCGATCGAGAGAATGTCCGCGCCCGAGAACAGTCCGTCCCGATAGAGGAATTTCACCCGCGCCGGATCCCGCACCACGGTGGTGCCGCTCGTGACGGTGTAGCCGATCCGCTCAAACTCGCGGAAGGCGTAATCCACCCAGCGCCGTTTGGTCTCCCAGTCGGCCACCGGCGCTACCAGCTTGCCCTCGGCCTTCATCTGCCGGTAGAGGCCCGTGTTGTAGGGCACTTCCATCTGGTAGATGGTTACCGAGTCCGGTCGCAGCTCGAGGGCGCGGGCCACCGTCTCGCGCCATTTCTCCTCCGTCTCCTCCACCATGCCGGCGATGAGATCGATGTTGATCTGGGGGAAGCCGATTTCCCGGGCATAGCCGTAGGCGCGGGCAATCTCCTTCGATCGATGGGCGCGACCGTTGATCTCGAGAATGTGATCGTCGAAGTGCTCAATGCCGAGACTCAGGCGCGTGACGCCAACGTCGCGAATGGCCCTGAGCTTGTGGTCGGTGAGCGTGCCCGGCTCGGCCTCGAAGGTGACTTCCTCCGCCGCGTCCCAGGGCACCAGCTGCTTCATGCCGTCGGTGAGGAACTTCAACTGCTCCGGTGAAAGATAGCTGGGAGTGCCTCCACCGAAGTAGAGGTAGCGCGGCCGCCGGCCCGCCACCACCGGCTGCGCGGCGTAGGCCGCCAGCTCCCGCAGGAGCGCGTCGAGGTAGCCGCGAATTTCCCGCGCGTCCTTGTCCGTATAAACTTTGTAATAACAGAAGTGGCAGCGCTTCCGGCAAAACGGGATGTGTGTGTAGAGCCCGAGCGGGTGATCGGGCGAGGCCGGCGGCTGCGCCAGTGTCGCGAGAAAATCGGGAATGGCCTCCGCCTTCCAGAAGGCAAACGGGGGATAATTGGCGACGAAGTAATTACCCGCCGTCGTCTCCCTTTGCAGGGGAAGCGCCGCTCCGGGAGGCCGGGCCGTCACGGGGGAGTCGAGTGGATCAACGGTGGATGCCATGCATGTCTCACGGACCCGTCGGTTTCGAGCCGAAACAGTAAACGCCGCCGTCGTCGCTCCCGACGATGACCCGGTCGCCGGCCACCGCCGGTGAACTGCCCACCGGCTGGCCAATCTCGTAACTCCACAGCTCGGTGCCGTCCTTCAGCGAGACGACATACAGGCGCCCGTCATCGGAGCCCACCACCACCTTGTCCCCCGCCACCACCGGGGAACTGTCCACCTTGCCCCGCGTGGCAAACGTCCA
>DATLZF010000532.1:0-4309 GCA_035574135.1 Candidatus Methylomirabilota bacterium | reverse complement strand
CCCCCGCCGTAATGCCGTGTGTAAACAGTTCCTTTGAACTTCTTAGAAACAGGTGGAACCGATCCGAGGGTGTTCGACTTCCAGTCAAGGCCTGTCGGCGACCCGCGAACTTGGAGGTTCCGTGCTTGGCTAACTACGGTTCAAGGACTTTGTTCCTAAGCACGCGCATGGCAGGGTTAAAATCGTCTTCGATTTTGAAAGATCGTCGCGGTGACTCCGGCACCTGCACCGGCCGCGTTTCTGGGCGGAACTATCGTCAGAACCGCTGCCGGGCTCAAGCCAAAAACAATCCCGCGCTCGGCCGAAGGCCCGACTACTCTTCGCCATCCTCTGCCCGCTCGCCGGCGCTCACGTCCGCGCAAATCCCCCGTTTGGTGGCCGTCGCCACGAAATCAAGCAGCACGCGCGCCGGGGGACTGAGGGTTTCCCGATCCACCGCCGCCACAGCGGCACGCAGCGCCCGCCCGCTCCGGAACAGGGCGTGGTAGAGTCGGCGCAATTCCAGCCGCTGCTCGCTTGTGAAACCGGCGCGGCGCAGGCCGATGGTGTTGAGTCCGCAGATGTGATTGTCGCCGCGGGCGACGCTGAACGGGGGCAGGTCCTTGCTGATGGCCGACCCGCCCTGCATCATGGCCAGCGTGCCGATGCGCACGAACTGATGCACCAGGCAATTGCCCGAGATCACTGCCCGATCGCCAATCTCGACGTGACCGGCGATCAGGCAACCGTTGACCAGGATGATGTGATTGCCGAGCACGCAATTGTGGGCGACATGGCAGCCGGCCATCAGGAGGTTGTTGTCACCGATCACTGTCTCCTCGCCGGTAAAGTTCGCCCGGTGCACCGTGCAATGTTCCCGAAATGTGTTGTTGTTCCCGATTCGCAAACCGGACGGGTCGCCCTTGTATTTCAAATCCTGCGGGGCCTCGCCGACGACGGCGCCGCTGAAGAACCGGTTGCCGGAGCCGATCACCGTTTTGCCCGTCAGATAAACATGGGACCCCAACCAGCATCCCGGTCCCACCACCACATCGGCGTCGATCACCGAATACGGCCCCACCATGACGCTGGGGTCCACTTGTGCCCGCGGGTGAATGACTGCCGTCGAATGAATCATCGCTCAGCAGAGTGAACAGCCGGCACGGACTTGGGAAGCACGAACTGGCCGGCCCCGAGTCACTTCGTCGCGCGGGTTCCAACGGACACGGGGCGGCTCACGGTGCCGGCGGGCGTGCGGCAGAGGCTGTGCGCGCCGAAAGAAACGGAGCCTCGCGCTCCTTCCGTAAAATTCCTGCTAATCTCCCCGCGGGCTTCGCCGATTCAGACGCTTGGCGACATGGCGCGATTCTGCGCGGGCTTTGTGGTCTTCGGGACGGCGAGAGGCGTCACGCCACGACCGCATCATGAGCGAAACTGTCGCAGCAGGAGCTCCGGCGAATCCGGCCTCGACCTTTGTCGCGAAGACCGACATTCTCGAGCGAACCCGGCTCATTCCGCAGATGAACCAGGAATTGGCGAAGGACGAGCCCACCTTCGATGACGTCCTCGCGCAACTCCGCCGGGACGAGGGTCTGGCGGCTCGGGTCCTCGCCATCGCCAATTCGGCGTGGTTCGCCGGAAGGCTCAAAGTGGATACCCTCGAGGTCGCTTTCGGCCGAATGGGTTCCCAGGATTTTTACCGTGCCGTGCTGGCGGCAGTGCTCCGCGGGAATCTCGGCGAAGGCACCGAACAAAACCGCTGGTGGCAGCATGCTGATGTCACCTCCGGCTGCTGTCAGATGGCCGCGCAACTGGTGGCGGAGCCCCTGCTGGAGAAGGCGTGGCTCACGGGGCTGCTGCATGACTGCGCCGTGCCGCTCATGGCCCGGACCGTGCCGGACTACAGCTACCTTTGCGAGGAGGCTCTCACCTACTCGCCCACCATCGTGGCCACCGAGCAGGACTGCAATCAACTCGACCACTGCGAAGTGGGCGCGGCGCTGCTCGCGGCGTGGCGGTTTCCCGCCTCCTTCGCCACGGCGGTTCGCCGTCATCACACCACCTTGCTGGCCCCGGTGCCGGATGACGAAGGCGTGCAATTGCTGGCTCTGCTCCTGCTCGCCAAGCGGGTGTGTGATCCGCGCGAACTGGACAAGCCGGTTTTCGCCGAGAGGGACGAGGCGATTCTCCTGGGCGACATCGCCACCACGCTGGGCCTGCACCCCGATCGGATGCGCGAGGCGGTGGCGGAGCTGCGGCGCTTATATCGCTTGCGCCTCAAACACGCGTGAGGTTCCATCCGGCTCATGAAGATTCGGGTGGTTTTCGCGGATGACGAGCCCCTGGCGCGCGATCGACTCCGCCGGCTTCTGGCGCAGGAGCCGGATGTCGAGATTGTCGCGGAATGCGCGGATGGCGTTTCGGCCGTCGCCGCCCTGAGGGAACATTCCCCGGACCTCGCCCTGCTCGACGTGCAGATGCCCGAACTGGACGGTTTCGGGGTCGTCGCCAGTCTGGAAGCCGCCCGGCGGCCGGAGATCATCTTCGTTACGGCGCACGATCAATTCGCGCTGCGCGCTTTCGAGGTCCATGCGGTGGACTATTTGCTCAAGCCTTTCGACACCGAACGCTTCCAGGCCGCGCTCCGCCGGGCCCGCGAACGCATCCGCCAGAAGAAATCCGGCGACTTGAACGACCGCCTGTCCAGCCTGCTCAACGAAGTCCGTTCCGAGGCCCGGTCGGCGGATCGTCTGGCGATCAAAAGTGGCGGACGCGTGCTCTTCCTGAAGATCGACGACATCGACTGGATCGAGGCCGCCGACAACTACGTCAATCTCCACTTGGGGCCGGAATCCCATTTGCATCGCGAAACCATGTCATCTCTGGAAAGCCGCCTGCCGGCCGGCCGCTTCATGCGCATCAGCCGGTCGTCGATCGTGAATGTCGATCGCATCAAGGAGTTGCAGCCCCTTTTCCACGGGGAATACGCGGTGATCCTTCGCAACGGCACCCGCCTGACCCTCAGCCGCGGCTACCGGGACAATTTGCAGCAACTTCTCGGGCAGGAATCCTGACGCCCGTCAGCCGCAGCCGCTGGTGACTTGCTCGGAGGGCGCGTCCTCGGCCACCAGCTTCGCCAGGGTCACTGCCGCCGCCGCCCGGCGCTCGGTCTCGCCCACGCGCTGAAATTCGGCCCACGCCCGACGCTCGAACTCGGCCTCCGGGGCCGTCGGCTCCGCGCCCCACCCGTCGCGCACGGCCGTCAGGATTTCATGCGCCGTGATCTGTTCGAGCGGGCGGGCAGGGACGAAGCCGTTCTCCCGGTCGGTGGTTTCCACCGTCAGGCGCGCCGCGGTCAGGGCCCGGAGAATCTCGGCGACCAGGGGGGCCGGAGCGTGCAACGCCGGTGCGAGTCCGGCCACGGTTGGCGGCGGCTGCTGGCGCGCAAAGGCGCGGCCCACGTGCGTCATGATGCGCCAGGCCAGCCATTCACGACCGCGCGGGCCGGTGTTGGCGCCCTGACGGCTCTGCGAATAGATCGCCCGATTCTGGAAAGCGTGGGCCACCTGCGCCCCGAACAACAGGATCAACCAGGCGAAGTAAAGGCCGATCATGAACACCGGCACCATGCCCAAGCTGCCGTAGATCGCATTGTTCGAAGTAATGCGTGAAACGAAGAAGACACCCAGCGCGTTGTTCGCCTGCCACAACGTCCCCGCCACCAGCCCTCCGGCGAGGGCGGCCTGCCACGGCACCCGTGTGTTGGGCATGGCCAGATAAAACAGGGCGAACAACCCGCTCAACACCACCCCCGGCAGAAACGTGAACACCAGTCCTCCCAGCCCCGGGATGGAGCGCAGCCGTTCGGTGGCCTCCAGGTAAGCCCCGCTGGTCAGCCCCAGCGCCACGATGAGCAACAACGGCCCGAGGGTGAGGGCGGCCCAGTAAAGCACGGTGCGGGAATACCAGCTCCGGCCGCGTCCCACGCCCCAGATGTCGTTGAACGCCTCTTCGATCCGGACCAGCATCGTGATGGCCACAATCATCAACGCCACGGTGCCGGTGGTGCCGATGGTGCCGCTGCGGATGCGGTTGATGTATTCGTTGATCTGCTTCACCGCCCGTTCGCGCTCGGCGGCAGCCCGCGCGGCGATCGCCGCCGCCTCGGCGTTGGTTGCCTGCTCCGGATTGGTGTAAGGCGTGATGTGGGCAACGAGTTTTTCGACGAACTGACGGATGGGAGCCTCGCCCTGTTCCTTGAGGATGCTGGTCGCCACGCTGAAAACCACCGCCAGCATCGGCACCAGCGCCAGCAGCGACGAATACGCCA
>DATLZF010000531.1:0-8391 GCA_035574135.1 Candidatus Methylomirabilota bacterium | reverse complement strand
AGACGTCCTTGGGAAAGCGGAGATCATTGGTCCATTGCGGGGCTCCCAGGCCGCTGGCCACGGCTTCCTCGCGGGCGGATCGCTGGGCGAACAGGGCCCCGAGTGCCGCGGTCATCACCACGCTCCACCACGCCAGTAATCGCAGTCTCTTCATCCCACATCGGGCCGGCACGGCGGCCACGCTAGCTGAAGAACGCCTCTGCGTCCATTGGAGTTTCAGGCTGTGCGGTGGACGGGGATGGAACGGACGCCGTGCGGGTCCGGCGCGGCGAGCGTTGTCGGGCGGCCGCCCCGCGCCGGCGGGTGCTGCGGGAGCGGAGTTTGGGCGCTTGGTTGAGGTGGCAGGGGCGACGAGTGGCGCCTTGCGGACGGGACGCCGTTCTCCTCGTTACGGCGGCACGACCATTTCGAAACGCGGAATGCGGGTAAAAACACGTTGGCCCTGGTCATCCAGCCCGAGGTAACTGCCCTCGGCCACGGCCGAGGGCGTGTCCAGCAGATGGTAGCTGTGGTAGGTGAAAGACTCGCCGGGTTCGAGTCGGGGGAAGTGGCCGACGACGCCATCGCCCTCGACCGCGGTGATCTCGCCGCGGGCGTTGGTCACCACCCATTTTCGCCCTTTGATGGTGACGGTGCGGTCGGAGTCGTTGTGAATGGTGATGTGGTAGACGAAGCAGTGGGGCCGATCTGCCGGCGTCCGGGCCTCCGCGTGGTGGGCGACTCGATCCACGGTGACGCGCAGGCCGGGCAACTCCACCAGTTCGCCGGGCGAGTTCACAGGCGAAAGGGCTGGGAAGCAGGCGATGGCCGCCCCCCGAGGTCAGCGGGGCGCCATGCCGGCGAGGCTGAGGTTGAGCTCGATTTCGTCGGCGACTTTATCCTCGGCCTTGCCGGCGTTGATGCCGAAGTCGCTGCGCTTGATCTTGAAGGTCGAGCGGATGACGAGCAGATCGCCCTGCTTCTGCGGGAAGCGGTCCTTCAGCCGGTCCTTGAGGTAGGTAAGCTTCACCGGGATGGTCATCTCCTTGGTGAGGCCCTTGACGGTGAGTTTGCCGGTCACGTCGGCGGTGACCGTGTCCCCCGCCGCGGCTCCCGGCCTGGCGGAAATCGCCTCGAAGACGATCTCGGGATGCTGGGCGACGTCCATCCAGTCCTTGCCGTGCATATGCTCTTTCATGGTGGGGTTGCCCACATGGAGGGAGGCCGTGGCCAGCACGATGCGACCTTTGAGGGAAGCGGGGGCCGCGGGATCGTAGTGGACGGTGCCGGAAATGCCGCTGGCCGTGCCGTTGATGGATTCCAACGGGGCGTCGAGCTTGAAGACGACGTTGTTCACGCCCTTGGGGTCCTTGAAATCGAAGGACTGGGGCGCGCCCCAAAGGGGCACGGTGGTGGCGAGCAGGAAGACGAGGTTTTGGAGGACGATGTTTTTCATGGTTGTGATCGTGTCGAGCCGCTGGTTTGACCCGCGAGGGGGACTGAATCTTCAACTCTTCCCGCGGGGGAACAGGAAGCCTGCGCCCACCAGTACGGCGGCGAGAATGAGTCCGGCGCCCAGAAAATCCAGGCCCGGGAGAAAACGGTGCTCCCACTCCTGGTAGGTCAGGCCGGTGACGGCGTCCACCTTGTCCACGGGCACGCTGGTCTTGGTCCAGCCGGTGTTCATCCCGCCGAAAAACCAGAGCGCGAGGGTGAGGAGGGCGACGCCGAGGGCGGAAAGGTGCAGACCCATTCGCATGGGCGCGGAGCATAGCGAGTCGTTCGCCGCTGGCAAACACTTCGCTTCACAGCTCGTCCTCCCGCTCGCCGTAGAAGAGCCGGTGGGCCCGGTCATGGTCCGCCTCGGGCACGAACACATGGGTTTCGCGGGCGAGGTCGCCCTCGTCGGGCAGGGTGGGATCGGAGAACTCGTGCCGAGCGCTGATACCGTGTTTTTCCAGCATCACGACCAGCATTTCGGCGTTCACCAGGGGGCCGGTGTAGAAGAGTTTCATGGCGGACCGGCAACCGGAGGCGGGTGGGTTCGAAGCTTCGCGGCGGCATCAGAGGGCAGTGCCGGGTGAGTGGCCAACCATTGCCAGGCGTCCGCCAGGTCGTGGAATCGGCCCTCGATTTGCGCCTCGAAGGCATCGTGGAGGAGCCGGCCGAACAGAGGCCCCGGCCGCAACCCGATGGCCAGGAGGTGACGACCGAGCAGGATGGGCCTTGGCGCGGCCGCGGCCACGGCCAGAGCAGTGGCCCGGGCCCGCAGCCGCTCGACGGCCTCGGGGACCGAGGGCGGGCGAGGCGGACGTCCCTGGCTGTCCGCTGTCATCACCAGGCAAAGGCCCGCGATGGTTTCCGGTTCGAGCCGCTTGGCCAGCCGGCGCACGGCGCGGTCCGTGGGCGTTTGAAGGTGGGCCATGTGATGCAGAACGAGCGGCAGCACCCGTTTCGTCACGGCGCCGGGGGCACGGATGCGCTCGAGGAACCTTTCCGCCAGCGCTCGCCCGGTCTCCTCGTGCCCCGGGGAAACCACCCGCTCGCGTCCCTCCTTCACCACCCTCCGGGTGGAAACGGCTTTGCCGAAGTCATGCGCCAGCACGGCCAGCATGTACACGACGCGCGACAGTTCGTCGGCCTGCTGCCATTCGGGCAGGCGGGCCAGAGCGTCGCAGCAGTGGCAGGTGTGATGGAATACGTCGCCTTCCGGATGCCACTCGGGGTCCTGGGGCGTGCCCCGCAACGAACTCAATTCCGGGAAGTGTTCGATCCAGCCTGTGGCCTCGAGAAAACGAAGCCCGGCGGAAGGAACAACGCTTTTGGCCGCCCATTTGAACCATTCGTCCCGGACTCGCTCCGTCGCGATCTCGGCGAAGGTGGGCTGGATGCGGCGGCACAGGGCCACCGTTTCCGGGTCCGCGCGCAGATCGAACCGGCCGGCGAATTGCATGCCGCGCAGCACGCGCAGTGGATCCTCGATGAAGGCGGGACTGGTATGCCGCAGGATGCGTCGGGCCAGATCGTCGCGACCGCCGAAGAAGTCGAGCACCTCGCCCCGGGCGGGATCGAACATCAGCGAATTGATGGTGAAATCCCGCCGGGCCGCCGCTGCTGCGGGGTCGATGCCGGGATCGAAGTCGGTGGCAAACCCCTTGTGGCCGGGGGCGACTTTCGAGTCGCGCCGGGGAATGGAGAAGTCGAAGCCGGCACCGGAACCGGTGGTGAGCTTGACCACGCCGAAAGAGCGCCCGACCAAATCCGTGCGGCCCCAGCGTCCCAAGGCCCGGACGAGGGAATCGTAGCTCTGGCCGAACACCTCGATGTCGTAGTCTTTGACCGGCAGTCCCAAGAGATGGTCGCGGACGCAACCACCGACGAGGAAGGCGCGACGCAACTCCGGCGTTTCGGTCAGAATCCGCCGCAGTTCGGCCGGGATCCACACTGTGGTTTGAGACGGCACGTTTGCTCCCGACCACAGTGAGTCGGCTCAAGGCCCCTTCCAAGCTGGAATTCGAGCGCCGTCGCGGCGGGACCTGATGATGTTCAGGGCTGACGGGAGGCCGGTTCCAACAGCTCGCGTCCGGCAATCTGAACGCGAAACGGAGTGGCTTGGCCCGGATGGAACAGGGTTGCGACGTACGGGCTGGTGCGCAGAGCGCCGGACGCGGGTTCCTTGGAAAGGTGGTACGCCGTCCAACCACCGGCGGTGAGGGTGGGGATGGCGTATTGGCCGGTGTTGGCCGAAGCCGGGTTGACAATGGCGGCGTAGAACAGGGGCTTGAAACCGAGCTTGCCGGCAGGCAGGTGAACAATGTTGGTGGCGTTGATGAAATGGCGGCGCAGTTCGGACAGATCGAGGTGGCCCTCCACGTTGCAGGCACCGACGACGATGTTGTGGATGTTCGTCGCGGCCGGGCCGAGTGTGCGGGCCAGATCGCGGGCGGAGTAAAGCGGCGTCTTCGCCTCATCGGGAAAAGCGTCGCGGTGGGGATGGAAGGCAAACCGCCGGCCGAGGAAGGCCACGCCGCCGCGCCCGTGGGAATCGATGAACAACGCGCGGTTGTTGGTCAGGCCGTTGGCGCGGGCCAGGGCCGGCAGGGAGGTGCGATTCCAGAGATCGAGATAGTGATTGCTCTCCTCCGGATGGGCCGGCGCAGTATAACACGACTTGAGAAAGCCCAGATCGCCGCCGAACTCGCCGCGACCGTCGGAAGCGCCCGCCCGGTTCGTCGCCAGACCGGCCAGGAGGGCGGCGGCCGTTAATCCGGCCAACCGGGCGGGGCGCTTCAGGATCGTTTTGAATCTGAGCCGAATCGAGTTGTTCACTGGCTTGGCACCAAGGAACACGCAGGCCGGTGTCGGGGCCATTGGCGGGCTTGCGGATCGGTGGCGCGGCAGACCCACGGTCTGCGGAGTCGGGGAATCCCGGATAGGAGGGTGGCCAGCTTGCGAAGGGAGTTGCGTTCGCGGCGGGCTTCATGCGAAGTCTTGCCGGGCCGCGGTGATGGCCCTAGATTTAAGCGGCTGCCAGGTGCGCCGATAACCCGGTGGCCAAAGCCAGACTATGACGTGCTGCATTTGCAAAGAGAAAGAAGCCAAGGTCCATCTGACGCAGATCGTCGGGGACAAGATGCAGAAGGTTGATTTGTGCGAGGGTTGTGCGGCCCAAAAAGGGGTCAACGACCCGGCGGGATTCTCCCTGGCGGACTTGTTACTCGGTTTGGGCGCTTCGCAGGAGATGGAGCAGGCCGCCGGAGGGGGTGAAGTCAAGTGCCCGAATTGTGGCTTCTCCCAAACGGATTTCAAGAAGGCCGGGCGCTTCGGTTGCTCCGAGTGCTATGTCACGTTCAACGAGGGTCTCGAGGCGCTCCTCAAGTCCATGCACAAGGGCGTCAAGCACGTCGGCAAGGTGCCTCAGAGCTTGCAGCAGACGCGTGATCTGACCGACAAGCTCAAGGCGTTGCAAAAGAAGCTGGAAAAAGCCGTCGCCGAGGAGGATTTCGAACAGGCCGCCCAGATGCGGGATGAGATCAAGGCCACCCGTGAACGGCTGGCAAATCTGTCCTCGTCCTGAGCCATGACCTTGCACGAGTTTCTCGTTTCCCCCGGTGAAGCCGCGCGACGCGAAGGTCCGCACAGCCGCATTGTCTTGTCCAGCCGCGTTCGCCTGGCGCGCAACCTGCGCAAGCTGGCCTTTCCCGGCTGGGCCAAAAAGGCCGAACGCATCCGCGTCCTGGAACAGATTCGCCCGGCTGTGGTCGCGTTGCCGCAGATGAGCGATTGCTTCTCGGAGACGATGGACAACCTGACGCTGCTCGACAAAAACATCCTCGTCGAGCGCCACCTCATCAGCCGCGAGCACGCCGCCAAAAACGCCGGCAGCGGTCTGGTCATCAACCGCGAGGAGTCCCTCTGCGTCATGATCAACGAAGAGGACCACCTGCGCATTCAGGCCTTGCGGCCGGGATTGCAGTTGAAGCAGGCCTGGCAGGCGATTGATCAGGTGGACAGCCGGCTGGAAAAGAAACTCGATTTCGCCTTCTCGCCCGATCTGGGTTACCTCACGGCCTGTCCCACCAACCTCGGCACCGGCATCCGCGTGAGTGCCATGCTCCATCTGCCCGGGCTCGTCCTGGCAGAGCAGATTAACCAGATCATTCAAGCTGTGAACAAGCTCGGTCTGGCGGTGCGCGGGCTTTATGGTGAGGGTACTGAGGCGCTGGGTAATGTCTTTCAGGTATCCAACCAGATGACCTTGGGTGAGTCGGAGTCCGACATTGTGGAGCGCCTCAACAAGGTGCTCCTCCAGATCATTGAACACGAGGAGAACGCCCGGATCATGCTCCTGGAGAAGAAGCCCAAGACGGTGTGCAACCACATCGGCCGCGCCTACGGCATCCTGGCCAACGCGCACAGCATTTCATCCAAGGAAACGATGAACCTCCTCTCGTTGATGCGGATGGGCGTCGATCTCAACATGTTTCCGGACCTCAATCGGGCGCTGGTCGATGAACTCTTCGTCATCACCCAGCCCAATCACCTGCAGAAGGCCTTTTCCGACAAACTCTCGGCGGAAGAGCGCGATCTGCTGCGGGCCGACATGTTGCGCGAGCGCTTGCGCAACGTCAGTCGCCCCAAACCGGCTTCCCCTCCGCCGGACGCGCCGGGAGCGGCGAAGTAGTTCCGACTCGGTTGGCTCCTGTCATTGCCCCGGTGGTGCCCCGCCTCGGGCGGCGTTCGTCAACGCGAGCCCTCGTTGCGCGTTCGTCTCGCTTGGACGAATGCCGGCCCTAATCTTTATCCGGTACAACCCGATGAATAGCTGGCCTGAGGGTGCCGCAGCGGCAACGGGCGCAAGTGGCTGGTCAAACCCGCGGGACTTGGCTGGACAAAGGACCGAACGGATGCATTTATTTACGCAGTATGAGTGATGAAGCCATGAACAACTTCACGCCACGTGCCCAACAGGTGCTGGCGCTGGCGCGCAAGGAGGCGGATCGGTTTAACCACAACTTCGTGGGCACCGAACACCTGCTCCTGGGCTTGATCAAGCTCGGTCAGGGAGTTGCCGTCAACGTGCTTCAGAAACTCGGGCTCGACCTCGAAACCGTTCGCATGGAGGTCGAGAAACAGGTTGGCACCGGGCCGGATCAGAAAATGATCGGCAACATCCCTTACACGCCGCGGGTGAAAAAGGTCCTCGCTCTCGCGGCAAAGGAAGCCAAGGCCCTCAATCATACTTACGTGGGCACAGAGCACATCCTGCTCGGCTTGCTCCGGGAAGGAGACGGCGTTGCCGCGCGCGTGCTCAAGAATCTCGACGTGGATATCGAACAGACGCGCCAGGAAATCCTGCGCGAGCTGGATCCCAATTTCAACGCTCAGGAAGAGTCCGCGGTGCCCGAACCGACCAACGAGAAGGGGGCGGAGAAGAAAGGGGAGGTCAAAACCCCGGCCCTGAAAGCTTTTGGCCGTGATCTGACCGAAATCGCCCGCAAAGGCGAGATGGACCCCGTCATCGGCCGCAAGAACGAGATCGAACGCGTGGTGCAGATCCTCTGCCGTCGCACCAAGAACAACCCGGTCCTGCTGGGGGAGGCGGGCGTGGGCAAGACCGCCATCGTCGAAGGGCTCGCTCAGGAGATTGCCAAGGGCAATGTCCCCGAGTTGCTGCGCGACAAGCGCGTGATCACTCTCGATCTGGCCCTCATGGTGGCGGGCACGAAATATCGTGGACAGTTCGAAGAGCGCATCAAGGCCGTGATGGACGAGATCCGGCGCGCGAAGAACATCATTCTTTTCATCGACGAGCTGCACACCATTGTGGGGGCCGGCTCGGCCGAGGGTACCATGGACGCCTCGAACATCATCAAGCCCGCCCTCAGCCGCGGCGAAATGCAGTGCATCGGCGCCACCACCCTCAACGAGTACCGCAAGTACATCGAGAAGGATGCCGCCCTCGAACGCCGCTTCCAGAGCGTCAAGGTCGAAGCTCCCTCCACCGAGGACGCCATCGCCATTCTCAAGGGGCTCCGGCCCAAGTACGAGGAACATCACAAGGCGGAGATCACCGACAGCGCCATCGAGGCGGCCGTCAATTATTCCGATCGCTACATCACGGACCGGTACCTGCCGGACAAGGCCATCGACCTGATGGACGAAGCCGGCTCGCGTGCGCGCATCGCCGCCATGACGCGCCCGCCCGAGTTGAAGGAGATTGAGGCCGAGATCGAGCAGATCAAGCTGGCCAAGGAAAAGGCCATCAAGGAGCAGGACTTCGAAGGCGCGGCCGCCAAACGCGATCAGGAGAAGCAGGCCAAAGACCGGATGGAAGCCGTGCTCAACGCTTGGAAAGCCAACCGCGAAGAGAAGCGGGTGAAGGTGGACGAGGAGGACATCCTGCAGGTCGTCTCCAAGTGGACGGGCATCCCCCTCAAACGCATGGAGCAGGAGGAGGCGCAACGCCTCTTGGCCATGGAGGAGGAAATGTCCCGCATCGTGGTCGGCCAGAAGGAAGCGGTTTCGGCCATCTGCAAGGCCCTGCGCCGCTCGCGCGCCGACCTCAAAGATCCGAAGCGCCCGATCGGCACGTTCGCCTTGCTCGGTCCCACGGGCGTCGGCAAGACGCTGCTCGCCAAATCCCTGGCCGAATGCCTGTTTGGTGACTCCAAGGCGTTGATCCAGCTCGACATGTCCGAGTACATGGAACGGCACAATGCCTCGCGCATGGTGGGATCGCCGCCAGGCTATGTGGGCTACGAAGAGGGTGGCCAGTTGACCGAGCAGGTGCGCCGCCGGCCCTACTCGGTGGTCCTGTTCGACGAGATCGAGAAGGCTCATCCCGACGTGATGAACATGCTGCTCCAGATTCTTGAGGAGGGCAAACTCACGGACAACATCGGCCGTGTC
>DATLZF010000530.1:0-4582 GCA_035574135.1 Candidatus Methylomirabilota bacterium | reverse complement strand
CCTTCGACAAGGACTGCACCAAGAGCGTGCTCGAGAAAGTGCCCTTTGCCGACCATAACGCCATGTTGGATCCCGAGTGCGCCGACATTACCGCCCGCATCCTCGAGCTGTTGGGCTACGAGGGCTATTCGCCCACCCACCCGCAGGTGGTCAAGGCGCTCGAATTCCTGCGCGATCACCAGGAAAAGGATGGTTCCTGGTACGGCCGATGGGGCGTCAACTACATCTACGGCACCTGGCAAGTGCTCCGGGGATTGCACGCCTTGGGCATCAACATGCACCAACGCTGGCTCCTCAAGGCGCGGGATTGGCTCGAAAGCGTCCAGCACGAAGACGGCGGCTGGGGCGAGCGGTGCAACACCTACGACGACCCTGTTTTCAAGGGCCAGGGCCCGAGCACCGCCTCGCAAACCGCCTGGGCGGTCATGGCTTTGTGCGTCTTCGGCGACCCTGACCGGGACAGTCTCGTGCGCGGCGTCGAGTACCTTGTGCGGACGCAGGAGTCCGATGGCTCGTGGAGCGAGGACGAGACCACCGGCACCGGATTTCCCCGTGTGTTCTATCTGAAGTACGACATGTACCGGAACAGTTGGCCGCTGCTGGCACTGGCCACCTATCGCAAACTGGCCAGCCGGCAGGGCGGCAGGCCCAACGGTCATATCCGCCCGCTGCCCGAGCCGGCCGTTCGCGGCTAGGGCCCCTTGCCAAAGTTTTCCATCGCCTCCGCCGCAGCTGTTCCCCATATTCCGCGGGGATGAAATCAATGACCGGCTATGGCTGGGGCGAGCAGTCCCAGAAGGGATTCAAGGCCACGGTCGAAATCAGTTCCGTCAACCGCAAGCAGAGCGAGATCACGATCAGCCTGCCGCGCGAACTGGACGTGCTGGAAGCCCAGATTCGGGACGAAATCAACAAGCAGGTGGCACGGGGCCGCATCACGGCGCGGATTTCCCTGCACGCGGCCGACGATCACCAGGCGGCCCGCGTGCATGTCAACGCGCCGCTGGCCCGCGCTTACGTGGCGCAATTCCGCCGGTTGGCGCGCGACCTGAAGCTCGCGGAAGCGGTGTCGCTCGACCTTGTGTTGCGCGCCCCCGGCGTACTGCAATCGGACGCCGAAAGCACGGAGCCGGAGGCATTCTGGCCATTGATTCAGCGTGCGTTGCGCCGGGCGTTGAAGGTGCTCGTGGCCATGCGCGAGCGCGAGGGCCGGCATTTGCGCAAGGATCTCTCCACCCGCATCGGCCTCATGCGCAAGGCTGTGGCCCGCATCCGCGCCCGGGCCCCCGAGGCGCAGCGACGCTATCGCGAGCAACTCATCGAACGCATCCGGGCCGCGGGTCTCACGAATCTCGGACTCGAAGATGAACGGATCTTGAAGGAGGTCGTCTTCTTTGCGGACCGCTCGGACATCTCGGAAGAACTGGCCCGTCTCGAAAGCCACTTCGACCAATACGACGAGGCGATCAAGTCCGGTGAACCCGTCGGCCGCACGCTCGATTTCCTGGCGCAGGAAATGAACCGCGAAATCAACACCATCGGATCCAAGTCGAACAACGCGCTCATTTCCCGTGAGGTTGTAACGCTCAAGACCGAGTTGGAGAAATTTCGTGAACAGGCCCAGAACGTCGAATAGTCCCGCCTCCGCCGGGGACGCTCCTCCGTCCATGTCCTCCGCCTCAGGCAGTCCGTTGTTGATTGTCATCGCCGCTCCTTCCGGCGGGGGCAAAACCACCGTCTGCCAGCAACTCCTGGCGCGCCATCCGGGCATGACCCGGGCCATCACCTGCACCACCCGGGACCCGCGTCCCGGTGAACGCGACGGCGTGGATTATTTTTTCCTGGATCCGGCCACCTTCCTGCGGCGCGTCCAGGCCGGCAATTTCCTCGAACACGCCACCGTGCACGGCAACAGCTACGGCACCTTGAAATCCGAGGTGCTGGGCAAGCTGCGCGAGGGCAAGGACGTTCTCCTCAGTATCGATGTCCAGGGGGTGGCCGCCATCCGGAAGGCGGCCCAGTCCGATGCGGAACTGGGAATGGCGCTGGTGTCCGTCTTCCTCACGCCGCCCTCCCTGACGGTGTTGGAGGAACGCCTCCGCCGGCGCGGGACGGACAGCGAGGCGGTCATTCAGAAACGCCTGAGCGCGGCGCGCCAGGAAGTGGCGCAGTGGAAACACTTTGACTACCTGGTGCTCAGCCGCAGCATCGAAGAGGACACGCGGCGGCTGGAAGCCATCATTGAGGCCGAGAAACTCCGGCAATTTCGGGCGGCCCCGCCCCCCCTGCTGGCGGCGGGCCGCGAAGGGGCCGGTGACATGGGGAAGGCGGGGCCGACATGAGCACGGGCAAGCATGTGGTTCTGGGCGTCACCGGTTCGATCGCCGCGCACAAGGCCATCGACCTGGCCAGTGCCCTGACGCGTGGCGGGATGGACGTGCATGTGGTCATGACCGCCGACGCCTTGCGGTTCGTGACCCCGCTGCCGTTCAAAACCCTCTCCCGGCATCCGGTGGTCACGGACCTTTACGACGAAGAGGAGGGTTGGAAGCCGACGCACATCACGCTGGCGGATGATACGCGCCTGTTGTTGATAGCCCCGGCCACCGCGAACGTGCTGGCGAAGATGGCTCATGGGCTGGCAGACGACGCGCTGAGTTGCATCGCGCTGGCCCTGAACCCGAACGCCCGTGTGATCGTCGCCCCGGCCATGAACGGCAAGATGTGGCTGCACCCTGCCACGCAGGCCAACGTGGCTGCCTTGAAGGCGCGCGGCGTGGAATTCATGGGCCCGGACTCCGGGATGTTGTCCTGCGGTTATGAGGGCGTGGGCCGGCTCATGCCGGTGGATCACATCGCCCAGCGCGTGGTGCAGTTGTTGTCGTGAGGATCGAGTCGGCCAGGAGGCTCCGCTGCCATGAAACTCAAGCTTCGGACGTGGCTTGCAGGCGTGGCGGACTTGTTCCGCGGGGACGTAGCCCGATCCGAGCAGGCGCATCAGAAGGCCATCGAGATCGAGCGCCGGGTGGTTTTTCCGGTCAAGGTGCTGTACCTCCTTATGCTCGCCGTGCAATTGATCTGGATTCCGGGACACGAGGATTTGGATCTGCCCCGGTCGGTGGCGCAAAAGGTGGTGGACCGCTTCTTTTATTTGTATCTGGGGATCAATGCCGTCGTGCCGCTCGTGCTGTTCTCCACCCGGCGGTTGCAATTGAAGTTCGTGCAACGGGTGATGCTGGCCTCAAGTCTTGTCGATGGCTTGTTCCTGGCGGGATTGACGTCGGTGACGGGCGGATTCGACAGTCCCGTGTACTGGTTGTTCCTCGGGTTGATCGTGCGCAACGCGCTGATTTGTCCCATGCCCCTGCCGCAGATGGCGATGAACCTGTCCATCAGCCTCTGCTATCTGGTGGCCGGAGTGTGGGACATCGCGTTCACGGAGGAACTGGATGAGCAGGGCAATCCCGTGCTGCGGAGCCCGGCCGAGCCGTTTCTCCTGCGCCTGATGGTGCTGGTCCTCTGGACCGCGTTTTGTTGCGTGCTCAAGGCCCTGCTCGACCGCCAGCGGGCGGCCGAAGAAGAGGCGCGCGAATATGCTTCACGCTCGGATCAATTGCGGTCCGCCGGCCGGCTCGCCTCGGAGATCGCGCATCAGATCAAGAATCCCCTCGGCATCATCAACAACGCCGCCTACGCCCTGCAACGGGCGGTGCAAGAGGCCAAGGGCGATCCCATGCTCCAGGTGCAGATCATCCGCGAGGAGGTGAGCCGGGCGGACCGGATCATCACCGAACTGGTGGGCTACGCGCAACTGGCGGAGGGCAAGGTCGAGCGGCTGGATATCAACGAGGAGCTGGAGCGGGCCGTGGCCGAGGTGTTCCCGGCGGGCACCGCCTACAATGTGAAGGTCGAAACCGACTTCCAGCGGCCCTTGCCGGCCCTGCTGATGCAGCGGCGCCACCTTTCCGAAATCCTCCTCAATCTGATCAAAAACGCGCGCGAGGCCTTCACGGGGCGCGGTCGGATTCTGCTGCGGACCCGTTTGGGGCCGGATGAATCGGTCGTGGTCACGATTGCCGACGACGGGCCGGGCATTTCTCCGGCCAAGCTGGGCCGGATTTTCGAGCCGTATTTCACCACCAAGGAAAAGGGCACCGGCCTGGGCCTCTCGATTGTCAAACACAACGTCGAGATCTATGATGGCACGGTGGATGTCCAATCGGAACTTGGAAAGGGCACGAAGTTTATCTTAACCTTCCCCACCAGAACGTTTATGCGTGTGCAGTCATGAGTGCCTCCCTCCCCCCGGTTCTCGTCGTCGATGACGAAAAGAACATGCGCCTGTCGTTGCAGAGCATTCTCAACGGCGAGAACTACGCGGTCCGCATGGCTGAAAGCGCCGAGGAAGCCGAAGCGGCCATCCAACGAGAACGCTTCCTCATGGTCATCACGGATGCCCGGCTCGGCGGAATGACGGGTTACGAGTTGCTCGCCCGCATTCGTCGCGAGAAACCCGATCTGCCCGTATTGATGATCACCGCCTATGCCACCCCCAAGCTGGCCGCCGAGGCGATCAAGGCGG
>DATLZF010000529.1:0-14941 GCA_035574135.1 Candidatus Methylomirabilota bacterium | reverse complement strand
GGCTGGAGCTTGGGGGTGGCCTGAATGGCGAGCGTGTAGGCAGGGTTGATGGCCCCCGCCACGCCGCTCACCTTCACGAAGTAAGTGCCGGTGCTCAGGCCGGCCAGTCCGATTTCCTCGACGTTGGCCGCCGTGTCATTGGTTCGGGCGAAGCCGTTGGGGCCAAGCACCACGAGCTGGAGGTTGCCCTCGTGGTGGTTGAACTCGATGCGCACAAACTGGCCCCGCCGCGGCGGCTGCGTGAGCGTGAAGCGGAACCAGTCCACGTCACCGCCGGTGTGAATGGAGAGGTTGTTGAGGGTTATGGCG
The DNA here is from genome assembly GCA_035574135.1 of Candidatus Methylomirabilota bacterium. Classification (GTDB taxonomy): domain Bacteria; phylum Verrucomicrobiota; class Verrucomicrobiia; order Limisphaerales; family DATLZF01; genus DATLZF01. The sequence continues at coordinate 14,632 of DATLZF010000529.1, read as the reverse complement.
TCTTCCACTTCGCGCAGGGGCGTGGCGGCCAGTTGGGTGTTGTTGGTCTCGGCCCAGTCCGGCTCCGGCGCGCGCGGCGCGGTGATCAGCAGCGCGTAGTTTGGATGCGTGGCGTGGTTCGCGCCGAACACGCGGACGTAAAGAGGCGCGTTGGTGGTGCCACGCGGCGCGCCCGCCAGCGAGACCGTCTCGTGGTCGCTGACGTTGGTCGAAAGCAACGGCGGGCCGGCGAGATTCGTCCACACTTCCAGGTTCAGGTCGCCCAGCGACTGGTCGGACAGGATGCTCACCGCGTGCCCTTCGACGCCGGCGCCAACGGTGGTGAACTTGAACCAGTCTTCATCGCCGGAGCGGTGCAGGGAGAGGTTTTGCCACAGTTGCGTGCCCTGGACTTCGTGCAGGTCGGTGGCGTTGGTCCGGCTGTTGTTGTTCTCCGCCCAGTCCCCAAAGTCGGCCATGGGCGCGTTGACGACCAGGCGGTAGGGCGTGGAGCTGCCGGCGTTGTTGTGGCGCACCACGTGTGCCAGATACACCCCCGCCGCGCCGCCACCGGGCAGTTGGGACAGGTCCACCTGCTCGATGCCGTCGCCCGTCGCGGAGCTGGCCACCCAGTTGGTGTTCGTGGCGGCATAGACGTAGAGGTCGAGGTCGCCGAGCGTCCGGTCGAACTCGATGCGCACGAAATGCCCGCGCAATGCCTGGCCGATGGTGGAGAAGCGGAACCAGTCCTGGTCGTTGACGGTGTGGAGCGAAAGCGGGTCCCAGGTCTGGAAACCGCGCACTTCGCGCAGATCAAACGCGTTGGCCGCTGAGTCGTTGTTGTTCACGCCGGGACGCGGTTTCTCCGCCCAATCGCCGGTCAGGTCCGCCGGGGCGGTGATGGTGAGGGTGTAGTCGGGATTGCTGGCGTGGTTGTAGCCAAAAACCCGGACCAAGTAAGTGCCGGCGCTGCGGCCGGCCAGCTTGATTCTTTCCCCGTCGGTGACGCCCCCAGAACGGCCGAGGACGGCCGTGCCGTTGGCATCCCACAGCTCCAGGTCGAGATCGCCCTGAGCGTGGCGGAAGCCAATCTGCACGGAATCATCACTGCGCCCGGTGGCCACCAGGGTGAAGCGGAACCAGTCGTCGTCACCCGGCTCGATGGACAGACTGTCGCGACCAAAGGGCAGTGGGCCCACCAGCGTCGGCGCGCCGGCGGTGTCGTTCTCTTCGAACACGTCCGGTCCCACCGCGTCCCAAGGCGCGTTGATGGAGAGCAGGTAGGCCGGGTTGACCGCGCCGTTGTAGCCGCTGACGCGCAGCAGATATTCGCCGGGCGGCAATCCTTGCAGGCTGACGCGATGGCCGCTGGAGACGCCTTGGTCCTCGCGCAGCGGCTCGGCGGTGTTGTTCGTCGCGAACAACGCCAGGTCCAGGTCGCCCTGTGTGTGGTCAAAGCTGATGGCGGCAAAGTGCGTGGCGTCGGCGGCGCGAGCGAAGTCGAAGCGGAACCAGTCCACGTCGTTCGTGGCGTGGATGGAGAGCGGCGCGCTGGCGTCGCCGACGGTCAGCGTACTTTGCGCGCGGTCGAAAGAAAGCAGGTCGTTGACGAGTGTGGCCAGGGCGGGCGTGTTGTTGTTCTCGAAGCGGTCGCCGCTGCTGTCGGTGGGCGCGTTGAAGACAATGGTGAACTGGGAGTTGACCGCACCCTCGTAGCCAAAGACGTACAGGAAATAGCTCTGGCCCGGCTGCAAGCCTTCGAGCGACACCTCCTCGATGTCAGTGACGCCGGAGGAAGCATCAAGCAGGGTAGCGCCATCGGAGTCCACCAAGCGGAGGTCCAGATCGCCCACGGCGTGACTGAAAAGGATGCGGGCGTGGTGCCCGGCCCGCCCCGGCGCCGCGAGCGTGAACCTGAACCAATCCACGTCGCTGGCGCTTTCGATACCGTAGCCGGTGAACGTGCGCTGGCCGCGGACCTGGCCCAGATTGGTCACTTCGCGCTGCGTGCTGGTGATGTCGCCGCCGTCGTTGCCGTCCGAAGTGGCCGCGTTGAACACGAGGTCGTAGGCGGGATGGGTGACGGAGGCGGTGGCGCCCGTGACCACGACGAAGTAAGCGCCCGGCGGCAGCCCTTGCAGGTCCACCTGCTCGACTTCGCGCCAGCCGGCCGAGGAGCGGCCGGGGATGGGCACGCCATTGGAGTTGCACAGCAGCAGGTCCAGATCGCCCAGCCGGTAGTCGTGCAGCAGGGCCACAAACTGGCCGCGCACACCTTCGACTGGCAGCTCGAAGCGGAACCAGTCCGCGTCGCCGGCCTGGTGAATGGTCAGGTCGGGAATGCGTGCGGCGCGGGAGAGCGGTCCGAGATTGGCGGAGAAGGGCCAGCCCACCGGCTGGTTGGTCACCTGCGCCACCGAGTTGTTGGTTTCGTAACGGTCGAGTGGGATGGTGGTGTTGATGCCGGGGGCGTGGATCGAGAGCGTGTAGTTGGGATTCACGGCCTGGGCGTAGCCGAAGACCAAGATCGTGTAGGTGCCCGGCGCCAGTCCGGAAAGTGAGATGGTCTCGTTGTCTGTCTCCCCATCGGAGTAGCCGACCAGATTCGTGCGGCTGTCGAACAGGGCCAGGTCCAGGTCCCCCGCTTCGTGGCTGAAGCGGATGCTCACAAAATCCTCCAAGCGCCCGGTCGTGGGAAGCTGGAAGCGCATCAGATCCACGTCCTGCTCGTTGTGGAGCGAAAGCCCCGGCCAGGCGCGGAGGCCGGAAATGGCGCCCAGATTGGTGGCGGTCTGGAAGGTGTCGTTGACCTCAAGGTAATCGCCGCGCTCGTCGCGCAGCGGGGCGAACACCGTCAACTGGTAATAGGGCTGGATGCGTTGGTCGGCGCTGAACGCCAGCAGGAAATAAACGTCGGGCGGGAGGTTGGCCAGGCGGATTTCGGCCGAATTGGTGAGGCCGAACGAGTAGCCGACGGCGTAGAACAAGAAGTTCTCGGGATCGTTGAACGCGGCCAGCAGGCCAGCCTCGTTGTAGAGGAACAGGTCCACGCTGCTCCAGGTCGGATCGAAATTAGCACGGAGATAATGGTCGCTCGTGCCCCAGCCGGTGGTTTCGAAAGCGAACCAGTCCCAATCGTTCGTCGTGTGGAGCGATAGGTCCGGCTCGAATACCAGCCCGTAAAGCGGGTGATTGGTCAGGATCGTGGGCAGATCGTTGGTTTCCACCCAGTCGTTCGGCTCGAACCGATCGGGCCGGACCACAGGGAGCCAGGCGGTGAAGTCGTCAATCGTGTACGATGGGTCAGTGATGCCGTTGGCGTTGTCGTCGGCCCACAGCAGGTAAAGCAAAGCCCCCGGCGGCCAGGAGCCCAGGCTCAGGAGCGCGGTGTGGGTGCCGGGCGTCTCGTTGCGGCTCAAAGCCGGGATACGCTGCCAGCTTCCTGGGCTGCCGGTCAGGCTGTAATAGACGTCGAAGCCGGGTAGTTCGCCGGACAGAGCGTTCTGAACATCGAAGGAGTAAGAGATGGCCACGTCAGGCCGGTTTTCCCCGGAATAATTTCGCAACGTCGCCAGCAGCAGGTTGGCGGCGTTGGACAGGCCGGGCGGCGCCCCACTAGTGGTGGTGGGACGGGATTGGAGGTAAAGGCCGTTCGTGTTGAACCGGAATCCCCCGCCGAAGGCCGACGGCGGCAGCGTGCCCGAGATGGGAAGCGCCTGGTTGACGTTGGTGAGGCTGAGGCCGGAGACCGCGGCGTCCACTTGCGCGGCCTCTGTGAAGGTGGCGGCGTCGCCAACCAGAATGCCGGTCGAAAACTCCGTAACGGCCGGGACGGTGTCGAAGCTGAACGTCCCGGTTCCGAAGGGCCAGACGAGAATCGGCTGTCCGGGCGTCTGCACCGTCAACGTGTAGCCCGGCGAGGTGTAGCCATTGCCGTAAACGCGCAGCACGTATTCGCCTGCCGGGAGATTAGTCAGCCCGATTTCCTCGAAGTCCCGGATGCTGATCGAAGAACGAATGGGCGGCGGCAGGCTGTTTGTGTTGGCCAGCAGGTCCTCCAGTCGGTAGAGGGCCAGGTCCAGGTTGCCTTCCGCGTTGGAAAAATTGATGCGCACGAAATCGTTGGGGGCTGCGTTGGCATGCAGAGGGAACCCGAACCAGTCCTCGTCGTTGAACTGATGGATGTTCAGTCCGCCGAACGTGCCCGCGCCGGCGTGGGTGGCCAGCAGCAGGTACTCCTCTCCCTCGATGAAGTCCGGCTCGTACTCGCGGGGCAGCCGGGAGGTGATTTCGTAGGTTCCGTATTCGAGACTGGAGCAGCGAACACTCAAATAATACCAGCCCGGCGCGCGCCCGGCCATGTCGAAGCGGACGGTGCCCCCGCACAAACCGGTCACCTGGGAAACGAGCTCGGTGCCATTGGCGTCGTGAAGCGCTATGGTGGCGTTGCCGCACCCGAAAAGAGGCCCGGCAACCAAAGCAAACACCTCGATGTAATCTCCCGCGCGCCCGCGCCCGACCATGCCAAAGAGGAAATAGTCGTCGTCGCCACTCGGCCACAGGGTGAGAAGTGGTTCCTCCAAGATGCCGTCGGCCAGCCAGCCCAAGAATGCCGACTGGTCCAGACTGTCGTTTCGCTCATAGGCGTCCTCGTACTGCCCCTGCGCCGCCATCGGCGCCCAGAGCGACCAAAGAATCAGAAGGATTGGCCACAGGAAGGGCCGCGCAGCCATGCCGGGCGCTGCCCGATACACGCAGGGGTTCGATCGTCTCAAGCATCGGTGGGCTGACCTGACGAATCCGACACCACGTCCCGCAAGGGACACGAGCAGTGGACATCTCTCAAGGGCTTTCATACGTGCGATGGGCTGATCACGAAGGGATCTCAGGCAATGGCGATCCGTTGGCATCACAGGAGCGTCCATACACGGGCGTCGATTTTGGCAGGACCGGACACGCCCGCCAGCCGCACAAGGATGTGAATCCGACCGGGGCCGACGCGCCTCCGCGAAGACGGATTAGCATCTTTGGGTGATGGGCTCCCATGGAACGGCCCGCGGCCACGGCCGCCGGAGACAAATCATTCGGACCGGGGACGAGGTCGCCGCTGGGACGGTGTGATGAATGGCGCGATTCGGAATCGCCGCCGGCCAAGGTGAGCATGGGTGTGCAACGGGGTTTCATTCGGCTTGATTTCATGCCCTCTGCTTGGGCAGCCTGCGTGCCATGCTCGACGGCGGCAACCGCGCGAGAACCTGCCGCGTTTTGAAGGCGTTTCGCTGCCCTGCGCCGCGCCCGACCGCGCGGTGGCAATTCGTGTGCCAGCGCACGCAGCCCGCGAGAGTCATGTCCCCGCCTCCTTCATGAGCGCGACGAAGCGACACTGGACGCTGCTGCTGTTGGAACGAGGTCAGGCGGCGCGTCACTGGGTTCTGCCCGATGGCGTGAGCAGCATCGGACGCGATCCGTCCAACGCGGTGCCGTTGGCCGACGCCTCGGTGTCCCGCCGGCACGCGGAACTGACGTGCGGTGCGGGAGGGGTGCGCATCCGGGATTGCGGCAGCCGCAACGGGGTGTTGGTGAACGGGGTTCCACGGCAGGAGGCGGCCCTGCAGATTGGCGACCGGATCAGCATCGGGAGTTTCGAGTTGGAGCTGGCCGGCAGTCCGCCGCCTGTGAGCGGCACGGCTTCTGCCCTCCAGCAGGCCGTGGAACAACCTGCGGCCATTTTCCAGACGGCCGAGCAGCCGTTGCGGCTGCCCGAAGCGGCGCACGACCGGCACCTGGCCACGCTCTACCACGTATGTTTCTGGGTCACCGAGGGCTTGGAGGAAAAGGAACTCGTCCCGAAATGCCTGCGGCTGCTGGCGGAGTCCTTTCGGGCGCAGGAGATCCACCTGTATTCGGCCGAGGGGCGGTTGGAAGCTTGCCATTGCGCCGAGGGCAACAAACCGGCTTTCAAGCTGGCGGGCTTCCTGGCCCGCAAGTTCCAGGAATCTCCCGAAGCGGTGATGGTAAGCGGGAGCAGCGTGGCCGTGCACCAGAAGAACGCGGGCCAATTCAATTATCTCGTCGGGCCGTTGCGCGCAGGCCGGGGCCAGGCGGGACCGTTTCTGGTGCTGGTGCGGCCGGCGGCCTGGCAGGAGTTCACGGCAGAGGAGCGCGTGCTCTTGCAGGCGGTGTGTCAACTCTGGGTCCGGGGCCGCGCTCGGGCCACGCAGGTCGAGGCGCTGCGCCGGGAAAACGTGCGGCTCAAGGAACAGGCCGGCGCGCCGCCGCTGCTGGGTGCCGGTCCGGTCATCGAGCAGTTGCGGGCGCAGGCGCGCAAGGCTGCCGCCACCAACGTGACGGTTCTCCTGCAGGGCGAAACGGGCAGCGGCAAAGAGGTTCTGGCCCACTTCATCCACGAGCACAGCCCGCGGCGGACGCAGCCGTTCGTGAAGGTGAACTGCGCGGCCATTCCGGCGGGGCTCATCGAGAGGGAATTGTTCGGCCACGTCAAAGGGGCCTTCACCGACGCCCACGGTGCGCGCCAGGGCAAGTTCGCCCTGGCGGATGGCGGCACGCTGTTGCTGGATGAAATCGGCGAGTTGCCGCCGACCGTGCAGGCCAAGGTGCTGCGGGCGCTGGAGAACGGGGAGATTGAGCCGCTGGGGGCGGAGCGGGTCGTGCGGGTGGACGTGCGGATTCTGGCCGCCACGCATCGCGACCTGGCGAGCATGACGCGGGAGGGGCGCTTCCGCGAGGACCTGCTCTACCGGCTGAACGTGGTGCAACTGCGCGTGCCGCCCTTGCGCGAGCATCCGGAAGACATCGGGCCGCTGGCGGCGCATTTTCTCGACCGCTTCTGCGCGGACAACGGGCTGGCGGCGATGGAGTTTGCACCAGAGGCGGTGGCCGAGCTGCAGCGGCATGCCTGGCCAGGCAACGTGCGCGAACTGCGGAATCTCGTGCAGCGGTGCGCGGTGCTGGCGCAGGGGCCGTTCATCGGAGCGGAAACGGTGCGTGCGCAGCTTCGCTCCGGGGCCGCGTGACCGGCGAGCAACGTTGCCGCAACGCCCTTGGCGGTCCCTTACGGCAGCGGTTTGATCCGCAGGTTGCGGAAGACCGCCGCGCAATACAGCCCTTGCAACAGAATCGGACCGGGCTGGTCCACGTAGTCGTCCAGTTGGCCGCCGGTGGGGCGGGTCAGCTCTACATTGTCGTGCACCTTGATGCCATTGAGCCGGACCGTCAGCCGGTATCCAACCAGCGTGGCCTCGATCTCATGCCAAGCGCCCCAGGCGCAGGCCACGAACACGTCGGCCGGCTTGAAGTTGTCCAGGGCGGCGTTGGAGTTCTTTGTCGGCACCCCGTTGGTCACCGAGCGGTCGGCGCCGATCTGGATTTCGTAGCGTCCGCGCAGGAAGACGCCGCTGTTGAAGACGCGGGGCGGGTCGGCGGGGATGAAATACTCGTAGCGGAGGACGAAGTTCCAGAACTTCTCCGTGGTGAACAGGTCGTTGGGATTGATCCGGTTGGTGAAGTGATTGATCAGCGTGCCGTTTTCCGCCGCCCAGCCGTGCGGGCGCGTGGGGTAACGGGGCTGCCAGCCGGTCAGATCCACACCGTTGAAGAGCGGGCGAAAGCCCTCGGCGCGCTCCGCCTCGCTCAAGGCGGCCAGGGCCGCGGCGAAGGCAGAGTCCTGCGCGGAGGTCGTGCGCGGAGCCGGCACAAGGCTCGAATCAGTCGCGGGCTTTGGCGCTGCTGACGTGGGCCGGGCGCGGCGATCAAGCAGGAGCCACCCGGTGCCCGCGGCCAGCAGCAGGGCCGCGGCGCCCGATACCCAGGCGGCCGCGCGGTGGATACGAGCCGCGGGACGGCGGTTCAGAACGACTTTGGACTCCCCGGCCGGACCCGCCGAGATGCGCACCGGCTCGGGCAGGGCTAATCCCAGTCGGCCTGCCAACTCGCGGGCGCTTGGCGGGCACTGCGCCGGGTCTTTGGCCAGACAAGCGGCGATGGTTTCCTCCCAATGGCGCGGAACAGGTTCGCCCGCTGGGCCCAACTGAGCCCGGCGCTGGTTGACCCGCGGAGCAACCTGCGTCAACACCTGGCCGGCCACGTCGCCCGCATGAAAGGGCGGTTTGCCGGTCAACAGTTCGAAGAGGATCGCTCCCAGGGAATAAATGTCGTCCGTCGGCGCGGGCGGTTCGCCCTGCAACTGCTGGGGGCTCATGTAGGCCAGCGTGCCGGTGATGCGCCGACCCGTGATGCGGTTGAGGGAATCACTCAGGCTGCGGGCAATGCCGAAATCGGTGATTTTCAACTTGCTGCGGGAATTGACCATGAGATTGGACGGTTTGAGGTCACGGTGGACCATGCCGACCTCCTGGTGCGCGTAGTCGAGCGCGGCGCACAACTGCTCCATCCACGGGCCCAGGACGGCCGGGCCGAAGACCCCTTGCGGCTGGCGGACCCGCAGGTGGTTGAGCGTGGGGCCATCCACGTATTCCATGGAAATCGCCGCTCCGTCGGCGTCGGTCACCAGGTCATGCACGCGGACAATGTGCGGGTGGGTCAGATCGAGGCTCTTGTGGGCTTCCTGCTTGAGCTCCTCCAACGCGGCCGCATCGGTGCGAAGCGCGTCGGGGAGGAACTTCAACGCCACCTCGCGCCCCAACACCTCGTCCTGCCCCAGCCAGACGACACCCATGCCCCCTTGGCCCAGGAGCCGCCCCAAGGTGAAACGCCCAAACCATTTCTGTCCGGGCCGCAACAAGCGCACTGTGGCGGCTTCGTCAGGCTCGGTCGGAAACAAGTTGGCACCTTGGTCTGCGGACATGAGGGAGGATGTGGGCGACAGTTCCGACCAATAGTCCCTCGGCGCAGGAGCGGCAAGGACGTTTCTGCGCCCCCGGCAGCCGTCATCGGGCGGGATGACCTGCCGTTCGAACCCATGCCGCGACGAAGCCGGAGGGCGCCGGGATCGGCCGGCGTGACAGGTCATGCTCAGAATGATTGCAAAACATTTCAAAAACTATCAAAACCCTTTCCGACGCGGCGCCCCCGGCGCCTTCATTCCGATCCAGCCATGCAGGCCGAAGAACGACAAAAGCGCATCGAGGAGCATCTGCTCAAGATGGAGTTTGCCTCGCTGGAGGAACTCAGCGAGCTGGTCGATGCCTCCGTGGCCACGGTGCGACGCGACCTGGGCGTGCTCGAAGGCAAAGGCACCGTGCGCCGCACGCACGGCGGAGCCCGGCTGATCAATCCCAAGTCCGACGAGTTCGTCTTCAACGCGCGCGACACGCACCAACTGCAAGAGAAGGAAGCCATCGGCCGCGCGTGCGCGGAACTGGTGCCGCCAAACCAGACTGTCATCATCGACGCCGGCACGACCTGCTACCACGTCGCGCGGCACCTGGAGGCCCGGTCGCCCCAGATCGTGACCAACTCGTTGCCCGTGGCGAACCTCTTTGCCGCCGGCGGCAAGCTGGAGGTCGTTGTCTCCGGCGGCGTCATCTACCCGCGGCTGGGCGTGCTGGTCGGGCCGCTGGCGGTGGAGGCCTTCTCGAAGATTCGCGCCGACGTGGCCATCATGAGCTGCGGCGGCATTACGTTGGAGGGCATCACCAACTCGCACGGCCTGCTCATCGACATCCAGCGGGCGATGATCCAGGCCGCCCGGAAGGTGATCTTTTGCATCGACTCGTCCAAGTTCGGCCGTCAATCCATCTCCAAACTGTGCGACTTGGAAACGGCCGATGTCCTTGTCACCGACAAGCCCCCGCCCGCCGACCTCACGCGCGCCCTACGCAAGAGCGGAGTGGAATTGGTGGTCGCGACCTGAGCCCGTGAACCCTTCGGGACCGGAGGCCCGCTCGTGAGCTACTTCGCTCGGCCCGCCCGGCCCGGCCGGGGCGAAAGGGAGGCGACCCGATGGCAAACCTCGGCCACCCGGGACAGGTCCTCGAGAAATCCTTCGCGCCGGTCGTCCGGTAACACGGCCAACACTTCGGTTTGCAACGCCACTGCCAGCAGCCGGGCCTGTTCGTATTTTCGCCGTCCCGCGGGCCGCAGTCGCAGGCGGTAGGCGCGGCGGTCGCTCTCGTGCGGGCGCCGTTCCACCAATCGGGCCTTTTCCATGCGCTCGATGAGGGAAGCGACCGTGTTCGGATCGCTGCTCATGATGGCGGTCAGTTCGCTCTGCGTCAGGCCCCGCTCGTCGCCTTCGAGCAGCGAGCGCATGACGGTGAACTGATCGGGCGTGATGTCGAGGTGGGCGATGCGCCGGCGGAAGGCCTGGTTCAGCCCATACCAGGCACGGCGCAGCAACGGGGGGAGTCGCCGGCGCTCCGGGGAATCGATGGGAGCGTTGGAGGCAGGGAAACGTTTGTCGGAGCCGGCAGCCATGAAGCCAGAGGTATTAGACCGGCACCGCCCCGGGCACAAGATTCCTTTGCTGCCGGGGGGCGACTACTTCCTCGCCTCGGGAACAATGGTCAGTGCCACGCGCTGGCCGGCGCGTTGCACGACGACCTGGACCGGCTGGCCAATCTTCACCGCGTCCATCGCGTAGGTGTAGTCGTAAATGTTGGCGATCTTCTGGCCGGCGAATTCGACGATGATGTCGCCGCCCCGCAAGCCTGCCTTGTCCGCCGGCCCGCCCCCGCGCACGCCCGCGAGTTTTACGCCGACGACTTCGGTGGCGTAATCGGGGATGGTGCCGAGGTAGGCGCGCAGGCTTTCCCGGCTACCACCGCCGGCATCGCCGCGCTTCACCTCCACGTAATCCGGCCGCTCGGCCCCGCGCACCAGATCCAGCAGGATGGAGCGGGCAAACCGGACGATCCGCTCCAGCCCCTCGTAGTTCACCCGCTCCGCCGTGTCAGTGGGCCGGTGGTAGTCCTCGTGGCTGCCGGTGAAGAAGTTCAACACTGGCACGCGCCGTGGGTAAAACGCCGTGACATCGGTGGGCAGATACGGGTCGTCCTGCAGCACGAGATCGAAGCCCGCCACCACGTTGCGACGCTCGATGAGCTTCCGCCAGAAGGTGGACGAGCCGACGCCCTGGAGCAGCAGCCGGTTTTCAGTCAGCCTGCCCACCATGTCAAAGTTCAGGTAAGCCACCACGTTGGACAGAGGCAGCGGCGGATGCTCGGCGAAATGCGACGAGCCAATGAGACCGATCTCCTCCCCCGACCACAGGGCAAAGATGATCCCCCGGCGGAATCCGGACGGCTGGCGCGTCCGTTCGGCCGCCAGCGCCGCGGCCAGCTCGAGCACGGCAGCCGTGCCCGACGCATTGTCATCCGCGCCGAAGTGAATCTGCTGCTCCTCGCCCTTGCGATTCATCGCCCCGGTCTCCCCGTGGCCCAGGTGATCGTAATGCGCTCCCACCAGCACCCACTCGGTGGCGGGCGCGTCGTCGGTCGGGGGTAATGCGCCCACCACGTTGCGGTCCTGCTTCTTCAGATGCTCGACGGCGGTGGCCAGGTGAACCGTGAGGTTCGTGAGCGTGAACCCGCTTGCAGCATGGGGGTTCTCCGTGTCGAGCGCTTCCTGCACGGTTTTCCAATCCCGTCCCGACCCGGCCAGGAGCGCGGCGGCGGCGTTGCTGCCGAGGGACGCCGCCAGAATGCCCGAACCGGCCAGGCTGCTGTCGAAGGCCAGGGGCACCATTTCGCCGGCGTTGGGCGAATTGGGTCCCGTGACAAACAGGATCGCCCGCGCCCCGCGCTCCCGCGCCAGCATCGCCTTGTAACGCAGACCGGCGTAGCGGTTGAGCTCCTGCCGCCGCTTCGGCTCGACCGCCTCGGGCACGTACCGCAGCGCCAGCACGATCTTGTTGCTGACGTCCAGCCCGGCGTAGGAGTCATAGCCCTCGCCAGGCTTGCCCGGAACCTGCAAACCGTAGCCGGCGAACACCACCTCGCCCTCCACGCTCCCGCTGGCGGTGAAGGACAGGGGTCGGAAGTCCCGCTCCACCGCGAACGTGTTGGTCGCGCTCTGCGGACCCCGCGAGGCGATGACGAGTCGGTTCTGATTCGTCAGCACCCGCACGCCGGCATGGAACGCGAAGTTCTGAAAGAAGCCCTCGTTCGTTCCGACCGGCTTGAGCCCCGCCGTGCGCAATTCCTTCGCAATGAACTCCGCCGCCATCTGCGCTCCGGTGCTGCCCGTCATGCGCCCGGCCAGCGCTTCAGAAGCTAGGAAGCCGACCTGCCGGCGCAGATCTTCCAACGCAATGTCCGCGCTGGCCGCCCGTGCCGCCACCGCCCCGGGTGCCGCAGCCGCTGGAGGCAGTGACTGCCCGCGGGCCGGCGCCTGGCCCAGGGCGGCGAGCGCGGCGGCATGGTTCCACTCGGCCAGGAAGAGTTGAGACTGCCTGTCGGCCGTGCGGTTCGAGGTCCAGCACAGCTTCCGGCCGTCCGGCGAGAACACGGGCAGTCCGTCAAACCCGTCAGTGAACGTCACGCGCACCGGCTCGCGCGCGCCGGCGGCATCGACGAGGTACAACTCGAAATTCGCGAAGCCGAGCTTGTTGGCCGTGAAGATCACGTAGGCGCCGGAGGGATGGAAATAGGGCGCCCACGACATCGCCCCGAAGTCCGTCAGCCGCCGTTCGTCCGAGCCGTCGGTCTTCATCGTGAAGACGTCGGCCGTGGCGCCCCTCTCGTCGAAGCGCCGCCAGATGATGCGCCGGCCGTCGGGCGAGAAGAACGGTCCCCCATCGTAGCCCGGCGTGTGCGTGAGCCGCACCTGGCCGGAGCCGTCGGCGTTCATGATGTAGATCTCGCCAAACCACGCCGGGTCGGTCTCCAGCCGCTTGAGGTCGGCCGGGGACAACCGATTCGTCGGATACGCGCTGCGCAGCGAACTGAAGACAATGCGCCCGCCGTCCGGCGAATACGCCGCCTCGGCGTCGTAACCGGGAGCATCGGTCAAGCGCCGGATCTGCGAACCATCCTGGCGGGCGACGAAGATGTCCATGGATGCGTCGTAATCCCACGAGTAACGGCGCTCCTTGCCGCTGGCGCGCAACTGCCATTCGGCCTGCTGCGCCGCCGGCGCGCCCGGATCGAGATGGGTCGAGGCAAACAACACCTCGTCGGTGCCCGGCCGGAAGAAGGCGCAGGTCGTCTTGCCCACGCCCGGCGACACGCGATGGCTGTCCCCGGTTTCCAGATCGAGCAGATAGATCTGGTAGAACGGATTGCCCGGCTCCCGTTCGCTCTGAAAGACGAGCTTGCGGCCGTCGGGCGAGAAATAGCCCTCGCCGCTGCGACGCCCCTCGAAGGTCAGTTGCCGAATGTGCGTGAGGAAGGCGGCCTCGTTGGTGGCCGGGCCGGGCACAGCCGGCCCAACCGTCGGCATCAAGGCCAACAGCATGCAAAAACCGGTCAACCCGGTCAGTCGCTTCATGGCCGGAGTTTGCGCGGGATGCCACGGGGACGCAATTCGCGAGAACAGGCCGGCATGCTCATTCGCGGCCACGATCCCCGCCCGGCCGCGGCACAGCGGCCCCTCTCGGGCGACCGATTGACTTGTAAATGAAGGCCGGTGAGCCAATCTCTTGCCCGTGGCCAACTGCGCATGAGCCGGTCCCCGACGACACCTTCCGCCCAAGGGCAGGAATCCAAGTGCCTCGCCCGCTCGGTGGCCGAGGCCCTGGTCAACGAGCCTTCCTTGGAGGCCGTGACCGTGGACCACGCCCGGCGGACGATCGCCGTGGCCACGCTTGGCCGGGGCCACGACGAGGAGATTTCCCGCCGGATCACCGCGGCGATCACGCAACTGCAGCCGCCGGAGCGCGCCCTCCAATGCGGTCTGCTGGCCGGCTTGGCCGACTGCCGCACCTGCGCCATGCCACTGACTCCGGGCGAACAGCGCGCCATTTCGATCCGACGCGACGGGACCTCGACCACCTTCGCCCGCGTCTCCTGTCCCACCGCGCCGCGGTTCTGGCGTTGGCGCGATCTGCCCTGGCCGAAGGTGGTCCAGCGGGACGTCGAGTTCCTCGAACACGCCGAGGCGGAGACCGAGGAATGGAAGCCCCAACTGGCCGCCGCCGCACTATGCGGCGCGCTCGGGCTGGCGGGCTGGTTGTTCAAGGAGCAGCCGCTTGGCTGGACCGCCTACGCGCTGGCCTACCTGGCGGGCGGCTGGTTCACGGCGATGGAAGTCTGGGAACGACTGCGCCAGCGCGCCATCGACGTGCACTTCCTCATGCTGGCCGTGGCCGCCGGCAGCGCCAGCATCGGCGCCTGGGGCGAGGGCGCCACGCTGCTGTTTCTCTTCTCGCTCTCGGGCGCCCTCGAACACTACGCCCTGGGCCGGACCCGCCGGGAGATCCGTTCGCTGTTCAAGGACGCGCCCAAGGTCGCCACCATCCTCGACGATCGCAACCAGGAGCGCGAGACGCCCGTGGAACAACTCCGGCCCGGTGACCGCCTGCTCTGCAAGCCGGGCACGCTCTTCCCGGTGGACGCCGAAATCGTCACGGGGCGAACGGCGGCCGACGAATCGACTCTCACCGGCGAATCCGCCCCGGTGGAGAAAGCCGTGGGCGATACCGTGCTGGCGGGCACGCTGAACCTTTGGGGCGCGGTCGAGGCCGTCGTCTTGCGGCCGGCCAGCCAGAGCGCGCTGCAAAAAATCATTCACCTCA
>DATLZF010000528.1:0-2624 GCA_035574135.1 Candidatus Methylomirabilota bacterium | reverse complement strand
GCCCGGGCTCCTTGACGGGGGGGCTGCCGCCACTACACTCGGCGCTCTTGTCGGCCCCGGTTGGAGCGGTCGTGTTACCGCGGCAAGATGGTGGGGCGGGCCTGTCTGATTCATGAAGAAGCCGTCGTTGCTGGTCGTATTTCTGACCGTGTTCATTGATCTGGTCGGTTTCGGCATCGTGCTGCCGTTGCTGCCGATCTACAGTCAGAACTTCGGTGCCAGCGGCCTGATGATCGGCATCATCATGGCCTCCTTCTCGGCCATGCAATTCCTCTTTGCTCCCGTGTGGGGCCGACTCTCCGACCGGATCGGCCGACGGCCGGTTTTGCTGGTGAGCACGGCGGGGGCGGCGCTGTCCTACGCCGTGTTTGCGCTGGGGTCGCTCCTGTCCGGAACGGCGGCGCTGTCCGTGCTGCTGGTGTCGCGCCTTCTGGCGGGCGTGTGCGGCGCCAACATTACAGTGGCCCAGGCCTACATCGCGGACGTGACGCCGCCGGATCAGCGATCCCGCAAGATGGGGTTGATCGGAATGGCGTTCGGGCTGGGCTTCATTTTTGGCCCGATCCTCGGTGGGGTGGCGGTGAAGAGCTTTGGTGCCACGGGGCCGGGTTTCGTGGCCTCGGCGTTGTGCGCCGGGAATTTCCTGCTCGCCCTGGCCCGCCTGCCCGAAAGCCTGCGGCCCGGCGGCACGCCGGCGGGACACCGCCCGCGCGTGGCGCAATGGCTGCATGTCCTGCGGCGTCCGACGGTCGGGTTCCTCATCATCGTCTTCTTCCTCGCCACCTTCTGCTTCGCCTGTTTCGAGACGACGTTGGGTCTGCTGGTCGGCGCCAATTTCGGCCTCGATCTCGATCCCCGGGGCGGTCTGGACGCCGGCACGATCACCGCGCTGTTCGCTTTCTGCGGCATCGTGGGCGCCTTGGTGCAGGGCGGTCCCGTCGGGCGGCTGGTCAAGCGCCTGGGCGAGCCGAAGCTGATTGCGATGAGCCTGGTTCTCGTGGCGGTGAGTCTGGCGCTCATCCCGTTCATTCATGGGACGGGCGCCCTGTCGTGGGGCGTGCTGTTTCGCAGCGAAGGCCGGTCGTGGTGGTGGTTGCTGATGGCGCTGGCGTTGCTCGCCATTGGTTCAGGTCTGACTCGTCCGCCGCTGTTCGGCATGTTGAGCATCCTGACGCCAGCGCACGAGCAGGGAGAAACGATCGGCGTGGCGCAAAGCGCCGGCAGCCTGGCCCGCATCGCAGGACCGTTGTTTGCCGGCGGACTCTTCAATCTGCATCCGAGCTGGCCTTACGTGGCCTGCGCCGTCGTTGCCCTGGGGACCGCTGTGGCGGCGTGGGTGGTTCTGCTCCGCTCTGAAGCGGAGTTGATGGCCGCCAAAGCTCACCCGGGCCCGACCGCCTGAGCGGATCAGGTCCGCGCCCTGGAGTCAGGTGAGGCCGCAGGCCTTTTTCGCGCGGGCGATGACTGCCTGAGCCACGGCGCGAGCGCGCGCGGCGCCGTCGCGCAGCACCTGCTCCACGTAGCCGGGATCGGCCACCAGTTCGGCCCGGCGCCGCCGGGCTTGGGCGAAGTAGTCCCAGCAGTGGTCGGCCAGGCACTTTTTGAGATCGCCGTAACCGAGGCCGCCGGCGCGCAGCCGGTTTTCGAGATCGGCCGCCACCGCGGCGGGGGCGACCAGCTTGAGCAACTGTACGGCGAGGTTTTTGTCCGCGTCCGGCTTGGGCTCGGAGGGAGACCGGCTGTCCATGACGATGCTCATGATCTTTTTTCGCACCGCCTTTTCCTCGCCGAAGATCTCGATGGTGTTGCCGTAGCTCTTGCTCATCTTCTGCCCGTCGGTGCCGGGTACCACGGCCACTTCGTCGCGAATGCGCGGTTCCGGGAGGATGAACGTCGGACCGTAGGTTTCGTTGAACTTGATGGCGAGGTCGCGCGTGACCTCGACATGCTGTTTCTGGTCCCGGCCCACGGGCACCACGTTCGAGTCGTAGATGAGGATGTCCGCGGCCATGAGCACCGGGTAGGCGAACAGTCCGTGCGTGGGTGAGAGGCCGCGCGCGATCTTGTCCTTGTAGCTGTGGCATCGCTCCAACAGGCCCATGGGCGTGAGTGTGGTCAGCATCCAGGCCAGTTCGGTGACTTCGGGCACGTCGGACTGCCGGAAGAATACCGCCTTTTTCGGGTCGAGGCCGCAGGCCAGGAAGTCCAGGGCGACATCCAACGTGTAGCGGCGGCGTGCGGCGGCATCGAAGAGCGACGTCATCGAATGGTAGTCAGCGATGAAGTAATAGGCCTCGCCCTGATCCTGCAGTTCGATGGCCGGCTTCATCATGCCGAAGTAGTTGCCCAGATGCAGCGCCCCGCTCGGCTGGATGCCCGACAAGATTCTCATGCGGCGACGGTAACAACCGGTCGTGCGGCGGGCAATCGGGGACTCGCAGACCGCGATGGCTCGCGGAGGTGGCCGTTGGGGAAACGGGCGCGCCGGCCCGCGCCCGGGCGCAGGCGAGGCGTGAGCGTCCTCGAGCGGCGGCTTTGGACGAGGGCGGCGCGTCCGCGCCTCGCCGCGCGACCTTGCGGCTTGGGACGGATCCTGCGCGGCCGCATTGTAACGGCGATCGATC
>DATLZF010000527.1:0-8465 GCA_035574135.1 Candidatus Methylomirabilota bacterium | reverse complement strand
CACTTCAGGTTCGTCCTGGCGAAAAAGGGCTTGAGCAAGGGATCCGCAAGCACGCGCTCATAGAACGCTTCGACGGTGGCTTCGACGGCGGACGCGCCGCCAATCTGGTCGTAGATGCTTTGCTTTTGTCCGGTGGGCAGGATGCTGGGGCCAATCATAGACGGTGAATGGTTGGGGTGTCAGGAGGTCGGGTAGTCAAACGATCATGAAGCTGGTCACGTAGTTGATCAGGCGCAGGGCGCAAAAGGTGACGCCCAGCCGGAGGTGCAGGCCGCGGCTGGCGACGAGGCCGGCGAGGAGACGGCGGCCCAGTTGAATCTGCCAAACGTAGGCGATCAGCACGCCCACGGAGACGATAATGTGAAACCACAGCAACGGCCCGGTGTGATGCGCGGGATTGACCGTCTTCTCCACGGCGTGCCGGGTGAGTTCGATATAGAGGACGAGCGCCACGTCCAGGGTGAAGGCGGCGCTCATCAACATGAGGTGCAGGCGAGTGCGCTTGCGATGGTAAACGCCCGCCGCGATGAGCAGCAGGACGAGTGTGGAGACGAGATGCAAAACAGTCATGCGGTGGCGGCTTCGTGGTTGCGGTTGGCGATGGCGGGCAGGTTGACGGTTTTTTCCGTGTCGAGAATGAGAAGCAGCCGTTCTTTGAGTTTATAGACGCCGGTGACCAGTTCGCGGGCTACGCCCTGGAGCGTCTCGGGCGGGCGCTCGTAAATGTCGTCCTGGATTTCCACCACGTCGCCAATTTCATCGACCAGCAGGCTCACCGCGCCGTCGTCGCTGCGGACGACGACATTGGTGGGCAGCTCCTGGCCGGCACGGGGCGGCAGCCCGAGCCGGCGCCGGAGGTCGATGGCGGTGACAATCTGGCCGCGGAGGTTGATCAAGCCCTGAATCATCGCGGGGGCCAGCGGCACGCGGGTCATGTCCTGGTAACGGATCACTTCCTGGACCTTCAGTACCTCGACGCCGAAATAGAGGCCGTTCAGGAAGAACGTGCAGAATTGTTTGGTTGCGGTCATGGCGGCAAGCGGTCCGATGGGTTGAATGGGTCCTAGGTGCGAAGTTGAAGCGTGGCAGTCATCTCAAGGGGTCTGATAAAATGCAGGGTCGGCCTGGCGAATAACTGCGCCCACGTCGAGCAGATCGGTCACTTTGTCCTGAATGACGGCCGAGCCGAGGATCCCGTGGGCGGCGGCGTCCCGCTTGATGGTGATGGCTTCCTCGACGATGTCATTGATGCGGCCCACCACCAGACCCACGCTGCGGCCTTGTTCGGAATAGACCACCACCTGCATCGGATCTTGGGAACTGGCGGCCGCCGCGGCCGCGCCCGGGATAAATCTCCCGACCGGAATGAGCGGGAGAATCTGCCCGCGATACTGCACGACCTCCTGCGCTCCGGATCGCTCGACCGCGGAGCGGGGGAACTCCTCCAGCCGCGCCACCATGGAGAGGGGAATGGCCATGCGCGAGCCCTGGCCGGCGTCGAAGAGCAACAGCGTCTGGCGCTCCCCGCCGCGGGTTTCGGTTTTGGCTTGGTCGGCCAGCGCCCGGTCCCGCACTTCGCTGATGACTTTGGCATGCTGGGCCAGGCCGAGGACGTCGAGAATCAGGGCGACTTTGCCATCCCCCATGATGGTGGCGCCGGCGAAGCAGTTGAGCCCCTTCAACTGCTTGCTCAAGGGTTTGACCACGATTTCCTCGGTGTCGTTGATCTCGTCCACGATCAGGCCGAACTGACGGCCGTCGGCCTGCAGGACGACGATGTTGACGGCTTCATCCCGCCGCAGGGCTGCCTCCGTGACGTGGTTTCCTCCCGGCAGGTCGGGTGCGCCCGGGCCGGGGGTTGGGGGCTTGCCGGTGGAGGCATCGAGTGCCAGCTCCTGATGGAGATAACACAAGGGTAGTAACTGCCCGCGCAGGCGATACACCGGGGCGCCATAGAGTTTCTCGATGCCTTTGCGTGCCTGCTCGCTCTCCAGGCGGACGAGCTCGACCAGGCTGACCTGCGGGATGGCGAAGCGTTCCGCGCTGCTGGTGACGATGAGTGCCGGAATGATGGCCAGAGTGAGCGGAATCTTGATCTTGATCGTCGTGCCTTTGCCGGCCTCGCTCAAAACGTCCACCGAGCCACCGATCTTTTCGATGTTCGTTTTCACCACGTCCATGCCCACGCCGCGGCCGGAGACGTTGGTGACCTTTTCCGCGGTGCTGAAGCCGGGCAGGAAGACGAGGTTGAAAGCCTCGCGATCACTCAGGCGGTTGGCCTGGTCCGGACCGAGCAGGCCCTTCTCCACCGCCTTCTGCTTGACCCGCGCGACGTCGATGCCGCGGCCGTCGTCCATGATTTCGATGTTCACCTGGCCGCCCTCGTGGAAGGCGCGGAGGATCAGCAATCCTTCTTCCGGCTTGCCCGCCGCGCGTCGCGCGTCGGGCGTTTCCACGCCGTGGTCGATGGCGTTGCGAACGATATGAGTGAGCGGGTCCTTGATTGCCTCGATGATCGTGCGGTCCAGCTCGGTCTCGTTGCCTTCCATGACGAGCTGCACCTTCTTGCCCAACTCGTGAGCCACGTCGCGCGCCACCCGCGGGAACTTGGCCCAGACGTTGCCGATGGGCTGCATCCGTGTCTTCATCACACTTTCCTGAAGTTCCGTGGTGATGAGATTGAGGCGCTGAGAGGCGTTGACGAAGGTGGCGTCCTTGGCCTGGTTGGTGAACTGGACGATCTGGTTGCGCGCCAGGACCAGTTCGCCGACCAGGTTCATGAGCTTGTCCAACTGATCGATCCCAACGCGAATGGCGCTCTCCGCGGCGGACGGATTGCGGGCGGCGCTTTCCCTTTCGGCCGGGTGCTCTTGGGGGGTGGCCGATGCCGAGGGCGACGTCGGCTTCGCCGGCGGCGCGGCCGGAGCGGAGGCCGACTCATCGTCGAACAATCCCCACGTCTGCTTCGACGGCACGCTGCCGGCGGTGGGCGCGGCGGAGGGCGCGTTCTGCAGTGCCTGCAATTCGTCGAGCAGCGTGGTGTAATCCGCGGTGCCTTCGTTTCCGGTCGTCTCCAGACAGCGGAGCATCTGGCGCAGCGCGTCGGCATAACTCAACAACGCGGTGATGAGCGGTGGCGTGACCTGTACCCGGCCCTCCCGCAGCGCGCTAAGCAGGTTCTCGCCCACGTGCGCAACGGACTCGATCTTGGTCAGACCCAGGCAGCCGGCCGTGCCCTTGATGGTGTGAATGACGCGGAAGATGACGTTGGGCGTGTCCGGCGTCCCTTCGCCTTTTTCCAAGGCGAGCAACTCGCGGTCAAAACGGTCAAGGCCCTCGGCGCTTTCGATCAGCAGGTCCTTGATGAGTTGTTGTTGTAAATCGTCGTTCAGAGGCATGGGACGGGGGAGGATGGGAGTGAGGGAGTCATGGTGTCACGGAGGCGATGCAGGTGGTGCCTGCAGCGACTAGCAACTCCGGGCCGCGCGCCTCTGGCGCTGCGGGGCGCCGGCGCTCTGTTGTTCCGGTC
Organism: Candidatus Methylomirabilota bacterium; assembly: GCA_035574135.1. Classification (GTDB taxonomy): domain Bacteria; phylum Verrucomicrobiota; class Verrucomicrobiia; order Limisphaerales; family DATLZF01; genus DATLZF01. Next base: position 4,936 of record DATLZF010000527.1, on the reverse strand, counting down.
GGTCGTCATGGGGCGAGCACCTTGGCTACGACTGCCAGCAACTGGTCTTGTTGAAACGGTTTCACGATCCAGCCCGTGGCGCCGGCGGCCCGGCCTTCCGCCTTCTTTTCCGGGGCGGATTCCGTGGTGAGCAGAATGATCGGGGTGGTCTTCAGGTGCGGCAGGGCCCGCAGGTGCCGGGTCAGGGTGATGCCGTCCATGTTCGGCATGTTTACGTCCGTGATGACCAGATCAACGCTGCGGTTCTTGAGGACGTTTAACGCTTCGGTGCCGTCGCTGGCTTCCAGCACCTCGTGTCCGGCGCCCTTGAGGGTAAAGCTGATCATTTTCCGCATGGTCGCGGCGTCATCGACCGTGACGATCGTTTTGCTCATGGTCTTTCACCTCCGTTGCGGCCGCGGCGTACTCGGCCGGCTTGGGTTGCCCCCCGTTCGTTCCCTGCGATTTCATCGATCCACTGCGGCGCATTTTCCGCCTTCAAATCAAAAGGCACAGCCGAGCCAACCCCCGGTTGATCCCGCTGTGCCTTCTCTGACAGACCCGATACGTCCTTCTGTCCGGGAAAGCCGCTCCGCAGCCTGGCTGCGAGCAACTGCCAGGGGCTAATCGGAGAAACCGGGCAAAGCTTGAGGGGAGTTTTCAAAACTCCCGGGCCGTGTCCGGCTCGCCGAATGTTCTGCGGCGGGCCCGATCGCAAGGAACACCGAGGGTTCACCGGATCAAAACAGTTCCACGTTGTCACCGAAGCGCTCGCTCTGGACGGCGGCGAGGTTCATCGATTCGTGTGCCGACGCAGAGCTGCCGTCGGTTCCGGGGGAGGCGTCTGGCGAACGCTGCGGGCGCGCCTGATGTTGCACCGGCTGTGGGCCGGGGACAAAGACGGCACCATTCGGAACGACGCCAAGGATCTGCCGATGGACGGCTCGCTCGGATTCCATGGTGTAACGGGGGACCAGACGGTCCGTGGGTGAACCGCCCGCGTCCGTTTGATCCGCGGGCGCGTCCGGCAGCGACTGAGCCAGCGTCTCGAGTGCCTCCTGGAGCCGGTGGGCCGGCTCCAAAATGGCGAGGGCCTCCTCGACTTCGACCAAAGCCGCGCGAGCTTCGGTTACGATTTGCTCCACTGTGAAGGCGATTTCCCGAGAGCACTGGGACGCTTGTTCCTGATAGGCCATTAGGGCACACTCGTGTTCGCTCCCGGTCTGTCCCAACCGGCTGAGGTGCTGGCGGCCTTGGTTCAACCAATCCGTCAGTGTTCGCGTTAGCCCCGTCAACGAGTCGCCCACGCTGTCCAAGTCGGCCACGATCGTCTCGTTGAGCTTCGCAATCTCGACGGAAACCTGCGCCAAACCCGTTGCCAGGGTCGAGAGGCCGGTGCCTTCGCCCGTCTGGGCCGCCTGCACATGGGCGTTGAGCGCGAGCAAATGGATATCCGAAGCCATGCGCTTGACGGTGGAACTCAGATTCGAGGCCATCTGCTCGATGGGTGCGGCGATCTGGCAATCGCGCTGCACGTCCTGCACCAGCGCGGCCACAGTGGCGCGAAGGTCGCCCAAGGTGGCGCGCAAGAGGGCGGCCGCGCCGTTGTCGCCGATTGCGGTGTGGCTGGGGGGCGCGTCCCCGAGCGAAAGGCAATCTGCATCGAGCTTCGCAGCCAGATCAAGCACGCTGCGCAGCGCTCCCGAGATGCTTTGGGCGGCCTGTTCCAGATCAGATCGCGCGGCCGCCAGTTGAGCGGCCTGCAGGTGGCTCGTCTGTTTCCATGAACCCCGTGACGTGCTCGCGGTTTGCGCCGAAGCCGCGGAATCGAGGCGCTCCAGATCGGCGCTCATCTGGTCAATCGCTTCGCCCACGTGCTCCAGCTTCTGATTGATGATGTCCTGAACCTGGAGATTCATCACCACCTGACCGATCGCGCGAGCGATGGTCTGGCTGACGCGCGGCAGCCTAGCGTCGCGCGTCTGGTTTCGGGCCAGATCGGACTGAAGGCCGGCCAGGGTGACGCGCAGGTGAGATTGCCGAGTCCGCAGTGTTTCCTCAAAAGAACTGACACGGTGGCGGAGGTGATCCTCCAGCGTGAGGATGACCTGGTTGGCCGGCTGAATCTGGCGGAATCGTTGGCGTACCGCCTCTTGAATGTGTGCCGTCAGGCGACCGATCTCTTCGATCAAAGACACAAAGTTCTCGCGGATTCCTGAAGGCAGCCTCACGGCTTCGATGTGAAACAAAACCTGGATGAATTTGAGAGGCGCGACGCATTGATTGAGGGCGTGTTCGCCCCGCGACAGAGATCTCGTCCGTGAGCGGGTCTCCCGCAGGGCGGCGACCAGCTCGCGGCTCTTGCGCTCGCTGGCCGCGATAAACTCCAGCGTATCGCCGGCCAACGCGGCGGCGGCACCGAGCAGACGCTGGCCGTCTCCGTGGCCCAGCGCGAGGGCCAACAAGGATTCGGCCTGCGCCACCAATCGTTGTCCGGAACAGTGCAGCGCTTCCAACCGGGAGCCGAGCGCGAGAAAGCGTTCCTGGAGGGCGTGGGCGGCTTCCGCAAGCCGTCGCCTCCCCTCGCGCACCTGTGCCAGCGCGGGTGGTACCGAGGGCCGGGGTGGGAGGGCCGGGGCGGTTCGGTCGTGGGCAGGAGACTCGCTCGCAGGGGAACCCAGCGGGGCTGGTTCTGCGGAGCAAGCAACGGTCGCGCCCTCGCCTGGCCTCAACAGCCGGAGAAACTTCAGGATTGCCGGCCAGGAGCCCCATCTGGCCAGGCCACGACTTATGCCCGGAACGCGCATCAGCTTCGACAGACAGACCCAAAGTTCTGTCCGGCGGAATGGCTCCGCGGCGTCGCCGCGAGCTCTGCCACGTGACCTCCTTTATCGGAGATCGCGGGGGGCGCATTAGAAATATTCTGACCGGTCTTGCAGCGTTTGCATATCAAACCCGGGCTGTGTGTCGCCACGGAAGTGACGCCAGCGGCCGGTCCAAACCTGTGAAAGCCGCAGCGAGTCAGCGGAGCCCGAGCCGTGGGCGCGCCGACGCCGCGGTCCGCAGACGGTGGGCGTGCGAGCCGGTAACGAAACACAGAGCACGGGATGCGGCTCCAGCACCGAGGAGGCGGCATTTGCCGCGGAGGCCCGCGGTCGGCCAGGAGGCGACGCAGCGGGGCGGCGCGAGCTGCGGCGAAGGATTGCATGCGGCCCGGAAGCCCGCTGCGGGCACGCATTGCGCCGGATCAAAACAGTTCCACGTTGTCGCCCAGACCCGCGCCATCGGTCGGAGGGGCGTTCACCGAAGCGGGCGACGAAGGCGAGTCCGCCCTGTGCAGGGGCAGCGTTCCGTCGTCGGGTGCCGCCACTGGGGTCGCGGTCAGCATCGCGGCGGGGGCCGCCTTGGCCGCCTGGGTCGAGAGCAGGAGCGTGCGGGTGGGCTGTGTGGCGGCCACCAGCGTGTTGTGGTGAACCGCTCGTTCCGAAGCCATGGTGTAACGATCTGCCAGGTCATTCACGAACCGGGCGGCGGCTTCCCGGTGTTCGGGCGAGTCCAGCGTGCCTTCGGCCTGGCGGACGAATTCCTCCAGCGCCTGCCGGGATTCCCGGACAAGGCCATGCGCCAGCGACTTCAGATCGACGCGCGAACGCATCTCGGCGGCCAGCTTCTGAATGCGTTCGGTGTGCCGGCCCACGTGCTCGAGTTCCTTAAGCGTTTCGTCGCGGAAGGCGTGCAGCGCCTCCTCCCGAGCGCCCCGCTCGCGCTCCAGGGTTTGCTGTTGGGCCGCTGCCTGCTCGCGCAGATCGGCCCAGGTGTTCACCAGGTCATCCAGCTCACGCCCAAACGCATCCACGTCCGCGGAAATCCGCTCGCTGATCCCGGAAATCTCGTGCGCCACCGTCGCGGTGCTGGCGGCCAGCACCTCCAGACCGCTGCCGCACCCGGCGTGGACGGCCTGTACTTGTGCGTTCAACGCGATCAGGTGAATACGGGTGGTCAGGTCCCGCATCACGCCGGTCAGGTTGGCGGCTTGCCCGCCCAACGGCCGAATGGTGTCGTGGACCTGGGCGGCGCTGGCCACCGCCATGGCGACCAGCTCGCTCAATTCCGCCAGCGCGTCGAGCAGCACCTGGACGAAACCGTCGGCGCTGGCCGTTATCGTGTTGAACTCATCCAAGTGAATACAGCTCTGGTCGAGGTGCCGGATTTGCGCCCCCACCTGATCCAGGACGTCGAGCAACTGATCGTGAGTGCGCTCCAGGTCGGCTTGGATGGCCGCGAGCTGGGCGGATTCGAGCCGGCCGGCTTGGCGCAAGTAATTGAGGGCCTGAGCGGGACCACTCAAGCCGCCGTGCTTGTGTGCCGCCGCCGCTTGGCCTCGTGTTGCGCGAAAGGCACTGATGATGTGGGCCAACTTTTGGCTTACGATATCCTGCGCTTGCAAGACGACGACCAACTGGCCGACTTTCTGGTGCACCTCGCGGCTGATCTGCGTCAGTTGGATGTCCCGCTCTTGGTTGCGATGCAGCTCGGCTTCGAGCCGATCCAGCGCCTGGCGAATCTGCCGTTTCTTGTTTGTCACCAGGCGTTGCTGGGTCTCGGTACGCTCGCGCAGATCGCCCGCCATCCTGGCCATGACGCCTTGAATGGCGCGCAGGGAACTGAACTGGGTGCTGAAGGTCTCGCTGACCTGGTGCTGGAGTTGGCCGATGTCGTCGGTCAGTGCCAGAAACATCTGCTGCACGTGCAGGTCGAGGCGGGCAGCTTCGACTTTGAACAGCGTCTGGATGTAGCGCAGTGGGGTAATGGTGCGGTGCAGAATGGTTTCCTGGACCAGCAACCGGTCGATTTGCCGACCGGCCTGCTGCAGATCCTCCAGCAGCTTGCGGGATTTGGCGTGGCAGGCCTCGACAAACTCCAGCGGCGCGCTGATGAAAGCCAGTGCCTGTTGAAA
>DATLZF010000526.1:0-3582 GCA_035574135.1 Candidatus Methylomirabilota bacterium | reverse complement strand
GCGCGCCGCCGGCCGACGGGTCGAGGTGCGCGGGGAGTATCGCGTCTACGAATGCTTCATCGACGGCACGTTTGCCAAGGCACGCGGGGGCTGCGACAGGCTGGGCCGCGGGCACCTCGGAAACGGCGCGCAAATCATGGCTCTGGTCCATGCGCGCGGGCTGCCCGTGGCGATCGACGTCGTGCCGGGCGATGCGCACGAGAGCCGCTGCGTGCAGGCGTTGTTCGACTTCATGCGGACATCCGAAACGCCGCCGCGCGTGATCGGTGACAAGGCATACAACAGCGACCCGCTGGATGAACAATTGGCCGAGCGGGGCGTCGAGATGATCGCGCCGCACCGCGGCAACCGCAAGCCGGCGAACGTGACGCAAGACCGCCGGCCATTGCGACGCGCCGCGCGGCGCTGGACGGTGGAGCGCACCATCTCGTGGATACAGAACTACCGCCGGCTGAGCATCCGCTGGGAGAGGTCGAGTCAACTGTTCTCCGGATTCCCCCACCTGTCCTGCGCGCTTTTGTTGCTTTCGGCGGTTTTGAGATAGCCTCATGACTTCACTGTCGACCCGTGGCGGCCTTCTCAATCGGGATTCCACGTCCAACCAATCCCTGGGCCGCTCCACGCGCGTGCTCGCCGTCGCCTCGGCCGGTGGCCATTTCATCCAACTACTGCGCCTGCGTCCTGCATGGCACGGCCACGATGTGACCTATGTCTCCACCAACCCCGGCTACCGCGCCCTGATTGCACCGTCGCGGCTCTTTGTTGTTCGAGACGCAAGCCGCTGGAACGGACTTGGGCTCCTCCTTCAGGCCATTCAAGTTCTGTTCATCCTGTTGCGAGTGCGCCCTCACGTCGTCGTGTCAACCGGCGCGGCGCCCGGCTACTTCGCCCTGCGACTCGCCAAGCTCTTCGGCGCCCGCACTATCTGGGTGGACAGCATCGCTAACGTCGAGGAGCTTTCGCTCTCCGGCCGGCGCGTTGGGCCCTACGCCGATCTCTGGCTCACGCAGTGGCCGCACCTGGCAGCTCCCGGCGGACCTCGTTTCGCTGGTGCGGTCATGGACTCCTCCTCGGTCCCCCGGATTGCAGGTTCGGCTATCGCCCATGGCGCCCTCGATCGCCACGCCCTCGATCCCCGGTCGCCCGAGCCGGGCATCGAACTGCCCAGCCCCGCAGCCCCAGGCACCTCCGCATGAACGACCGAGACCCCTGCGTCGGCTTCGCGCTGCCTTTCGTCTGTACCTCCGTGCGTCTCTGCGTCCCTGCGCCGGTGGCGTCGCTTCGTCTCTGCGTGCCTGCGTTCCTGTTCCAGCAGGTGTGCTTTGTGCCTGTGCTCCTTCGTCTGTTTGTTCCTCGTAATCGTATCCCGTATTTCTTGTTTCCCGTTCTCGCGACCCGATGATCTTCGTCACCGTCGGCACCCAGATGCCTTTCGACCGTCTTGTCCGGCATCGTGACGAAGCAGGCGTTCGCGCAGTGCGAAACGCCGGTCCCGGCGAAATGCCTTGCGGACCTCGACAACGACTGCCAGGTGACGAGCGCCGATCTCGCCATCGTGCTTGCGGATTTCGGCTGTCAGACCGGCTGCTGCATCGGGGACGTGGACCTCGACGGAAAGACGGGCGAATCGGACCTCGGCGCTGTGCTTTCGGAGCTCGACAACTGCACTGGCCTGCGTGTCCTCCCGCTCATCGTCTGGGTCGACGACCCGCATGATCCGAACGACCCAGTGCCGCTGCCGGTTGGACACCGCGGCGCGGCGTTTGCCGATTTCGACGCGGACGACTGGCCGGATGCCACGCTTTTTGTCGACGGCGTCCGCCGCCTGTATTGGAACGACCACACGGCCGTCCCATCGCGCTGGATTCAGGGATGCATGATCGATGCGCTCGGATTCGACCCGAACGGGTACAGCGCGTCTGCCGCCGATTACAACAACGACGGCTACCCCGACTACGTCAACGAGCCGCACAATAACCCTGCCTTCCCCCCGAGCGTGGAGACGCTCTATTTCCTCGTCAATACGGGCTGTCGCAAACAGTGCGGCTTTGCCGGATGCACGTCCTGCACAAGCAGCCAGGTGAACTACGTCTGGGCGACGCCCTGCCTCGGAATAGGCGGTGGATTCAGTGACGAACAGACTGAGACAGCCTGCTTCGGCGACGCGGATGGCGATGGTGACCTGGAACTGTTCTTGCCGGGCTACAAGACTCCACAGCACTCGGCCGCCACAGGCAACCACTTTTTCCGGAATACGTCCACGGTAGTTTGCACGAGCCTCGATTCGCCATGCGACCCGAACGCACCACGGGTATACTCACTCGTTGAGTCCGCCTCCGCCGCTGGTCTCGCCAGCCCCGTCAGCAACGATCCCCCTGAGGGAGCTCAGTTTCTCGACTACGACCAGGACGGCGACCTCGATCTCGCATTTCAGCACGCGATTTACCAGAACCTCACAACGCAGCTCGACAGCCCAGCGTTTCGAACGCTTCAATCGGAAGTGGGGATACAGCCGTTCGCAGGCCGTGACGAAGGGTTGTTGCTGATCGATTTCGATATGGACGGCGATCTGGACCTGTTTCGGCAGTCGTTTGGTGGCGCGACGTTCGTCAATCGTGGTCGCGGGGATGGATCGTTTGAAGCCGAGATCAACCCGATCTTTACGAGCGGCTGGGGTCTCTCGGCCGCAGACTGGGACAATGACGGTGATCTCGACCTTACCAGGGGGGGGCACTGGTATCGCAATGCGACCGTGGAACGCGAAGCCCAGCCGTGTCAGAATCCGATGCTCTGTTGGTTTCAGAGGCTGCAGTGCCTTGCAGACGCGAATTGCGAGATCCCTAACGGCATCGTTTCTTGGTGCGACGTCGATCGCGATGGTGACCTGGATGCAGCTCGTCCTGACTTTGCTAACGTCGCTCTATCTCGATTCTACCAAAACAGACTGTATACTAATGGGACTGGTCCAGGGAGCTGCGACGAGTCGCGCAAGCGGTACATTAATGTACGTCCTGTGCGTCCAGTGGGGGATCCAAACGGGCCGCCACCGCTGCCCGCTGGCCGGGAATTCTCAGAGAACGAACTTGGTTCGCGCGTCGAACTTGTCCTTCGGAATTCTCCGAGCAAGCTGCGCCGCATCCAGCACACTTCCAGCGCCTCCGGGTATATCAACCAGAACGAGTATCTGCTGCATTTCGGCGTCCCCGTCGACCCGTCTCCGGGCAATTCGTCCGAGGACTGGCACTTCGACCTCTTTGTCGATTTCGTGGACGCCGCCGACACCGTTGGCGAGACTCTCTGGCGCGTGGATTGGACGGTCAACCCAAAGCTTTATGACATCAATCTCGCCGCGCTTTATCCAACCCTCGATCCTAACACGTTTGGGCGAATCGTCACGGTCTACAGAGATGGGCGCGTGCGCTATGGCGGCCACCTATTCGAGCCCAACGAGCCGGGTGCGCCAACCGTGCGCATGCATACACTGGGCGGACCGATTCGTCTACCAGCCCAGAGTTCTCCGTTGCCGTTTCCGGTTGCAAGCAACGTCATGGCGGGCATTCGGTTCACGAAGACCGCCAACAC
>DATLZF010000525.1:0-4124 GCA_035574135.1 Candidatus Methylomirabilota bacterium | reverse complement strand
AGGGCGTAGAGCGAGGCAATGGGTAGCGCAAGGACGCAGAGCGCATTCAGGTGGAACGCCTGCAGCACCCGGCCGTGCAACAGTTCATGTGCCGCCCGCAGGCCGCCGCAGCCCGGGCATTGCCATCCCGTCCATTGGTGCAGCAGGCAGCGGGGATAGAGCGAGGATTGCTGGGGCGGGACGGAATAGAGAACCACGAGAGCCGACGCTCCCAGCGCCAGGGCTACGAGGAACGGCCGGTTGGCCAACAGGGTCCGACGGCCCGCTCGCCACCGCAGGGCACCGTCGCAGGTTGTGTCCTGGCCGGGGGGGCTTTTGATGGGGTCCGGCTTCATGGTTGCCGAAGTTCCTCCAGTTTCCTCCGCGCCTGGCCGCTGTCGATCAATTCCTCCGCCAGCGCCCAACCCTCGGCGATGCTGCGACACCGCCCGGCCACGAAGAGCGCGGCGGCGGCGTTCAGGAGTACCGCATCCCGGCGCGGGCCGCGGTCCTCGCCGGTGAGGAGGGCGAGGATGATCTTTGCATTGGCGGCATGATCGCCGCCGGCCAGATCGGCCAGGGTTGCGGGGCACACAGGCAACTGCGTGGGCGCCAGCGTGGCGAGGGCGACACCTTTTTCGTGGTAAAACTCGGCCAGCGTGGTTTCGCCCAGGGTGGAGAGCTCGTCGAGATAGAGGGGGCCGGCCGCAGAGGCAGTTGGGGGCGGCGGGGCCGCCTCGACCCGGCCGGAGACGACCATGCCCCGGCGCACGCCCAGGGTTTGCAGCACCCGGGCGATGGGTTCGCAGAATTCAGGCCGGGGCACGCCCAGAAGTTGGGCGGTGGGCCGGACGGGGTTGAGCAGCGGGCCGAGAAGATTGAAGACGGTGCGCTGGCCGCGCTCGGCGCAGAGCTTGCGGGCCGGCGCGATGTGCTTGAAGGCGGGGTGATACTTCGGGGCGAAGAAGAACGCGAACCCGCGTTCCTTCAGCCAGCGGGCGGCGTCCGCGGGGTCGAGATCCGTGCGGACGCCCAGCGCTTCGAGCACGTCGGCGCTGCCCGACCGGGAGGTGATGGCGCGGTTGCCGTGCTTGGCCACGGTGATGCCGGCGGACGCCGCCACCAGGGCCACCGTGGTGGAGATGTTGAAGGTGTTGAGGTGGTCGCCGCCGGTGCCGCAGACATCGAGAATTTCCCTGGCGCGCGTGACGGGATCCAGTTCCGGCTGGAGGGCGCGCTCGCGCAGGGCACGGGCGAAGCCGGCGATTTCCTCCGCGGTTTCGCCTTTGATGGCGAGGGCGGTCAGAAAGGTCGCCTTGACCTGGGAGGGGACGGCTTCCTCGACCAGCGCGGTCACGGCGGCGGCCACCTGGCCGGAGGTCAAGGGGACGCCGTCGTTGAGCTGGCAGACAAGATCGGCAAGCACGCCCCAACGTTAGGCAAACCGGCCGGAGGTGGGAAGTGGGAACCTCGGGCCGGTGGCGGAAATGGGGCCGGAGCGCCCCGCAAGCAATGGCGTTCTTTGCCCAACGGTCACCCGACCGTCATGCATTCGTGACACAGCGGGAGGATTGGTTTCGGTGTGAAGATCAAAGAAGCGCGCGGGACCAATGGGGGTTCCGCAACCAAGACGAAAGGCAGTATGAATAGTGGAAGCAGTGCCGAGCTCCGCCGGCAGGCCGACCAAGTCCCGTGGGACTTGCGGCGGTGGTTCGATGACCGGACGATCGTTCGGTTGGCGTTGGACGCGGTGCAGTCCCTGGAGCGGGGCATTCCGCCCGTGCCCGGACAGGACCTCTCGCCACGGATGATGCTGACGTTGTTGTCCTACTGCTACGCGGTGGGGGTGTATGGGTCCGAAGACATCGTGTGGGCCACGCGGCACGACGCGGCTGCCCGTTATATCTGCGCCCACAATCCTCCGGACATGGAAGCGGTGCGGGCGTTCCGGCGGGCGGCGCGGTCGAAGATCGCGGCCTGCCTGGTGCGCATGATGCAACAGGCGTGGGCGTTGAAGCTGGATGCGGCCGAGGTGGACTACGGCGGCTACGGCTGGTTTGAATCGGACTTGAACCGGGAAATCCGCGACCGGGCGGACGTAAAGCTGGAGGTTGCGGCGTTGATGGACCGGATCGGCCTCGAGGTCTGAGTCCGTGGATGGCGCCACTGCGGCACTGCGGTGCCGGCGTCAGCGGCGGGGTCGGAGCAGGATGGCCTTTTTGGTGGTGCCTTCGACCTCAACGCTCTGGGTTTCGACCGATGGATCGTCTTTCAAAGCATGGTGGACAATGCGCCGTTCGAAGGCGTTCATGGGTTCAAGCTCCACGATGTCGCCCCAGCGCCGGACCTTCTCGGCAGCGGCCTGTGCCTTCCGGATCAAGGCTTCACGCGCCTGGCTGCGATAGCCTCCCACGTCCACCGTCACGCGCGGCGCTTCGGTGTCGCCGCGGAAAACGAGACGGTTCAGCAAGTATTGCAGGTCCGCCAGTGTCTGGCCCTGGCGGCCAATGAGCCGGCCGGAGTCCTCGGTCTTGATGTCGAGGAGCAGCCCATCTTCGAGCTGACGTTCCTCCACAGTGGCCTCGAAGCCGAGGAGGCGCAGCATTTCTTCCAGAGTGGATTTGGCGGAGACGGACATACGGGGGAGCGTTGAAGTCTCGGGTCTGGGTACGGCGTGCTTCTCTACTTCTTTTTGCGCGACGGTCCGGGGGCGGCCGGCTTGGCGGGTTTGGCCGATGCGGCGGCCGGTGTGGGGGTATCGGCCGCGGCATCCTGAGTCCGGGTGAGTTTCATCTGCGCAATGGTTAGCAGGTTTTGTACGGTCCAGTAAAGGGTCAAGCCGGCGGAGTAGTTGTAGAGGAAGACGATGAAGATCAGCGGCATGTACTTCATGATCTTCTGCTGCACCGGGTCCATGCCGGGTGCCACCGGCGTCAGCCGGGCCTGCCAGATCATGGTCGCGCCCATCAGCAGGGGCATCGGGTTGACGGGGATATTCACGCCCGGGATGACGAAGATCGTGTCGGAGCGTGAGAGGTCGCAGGCCCAGAGGAACTGCGCCCCGCGCAATTCGATGGCGGAACGCACCATGGTGAAGAACCCGATGAAGACCGGAATCTGAAGGAGCATGGGCAGGCAGCCACCCATGGGATTGACCTTGTTCTCCTTCATAAACTCCATGAGCTTGCGGTTCATCTTGGCCGGATCGTCCTTGTACTTTTCCTGGAGTGCCTTCATCTGCGGCTGCAGGGCGGCCATGCGCTTCATCGAGCGCGTGCTGGCCGTGGTCAGCGGCCAGAAGAGAAGTTTGATGATGACGGTGATCACGATGATGGTGATCGCGTAGGGCATGTTCCAGCTATGGAGCCCGTTCATCGACAACAGCAGCAGCTTGGCGAAGAAACCGAAGACGCTCCCGCCGAAGCCCGTGTCGAAACCCATCACGGAGTCGAGATTCGTCTTCAACTGCGTCGAAATGCGCGCCAGCGTGTTGTATTCCTTCGGGCCGGCGTAGAGATGGAAGGCGCGGTCGAGGACCTGGCCTGGCGCGAGAATGGCGCCGGTGAAGCTCAGGCTGGTCTGAAATCCGAAGGGCCGGGGATGGGCGGAAGGCGACGCCGCAAGTTGGGCCGGCGTCGGGGGCGGGAGGTTCGTGCGCGTGGCCAGCACCCGGGCTGCGGGGGTGTCGGGAATCAGCGCGAGGGCGAAGAACTGGTTATGCGTGGCCGCCCACTGCACGTTCGTGTGACCCGCGCTGTAGTGCACGCGCGGCGTGCCGGGGAAACAGCCGAGGGCACGGTTGTCGAACCAGCCGACATCGACGTGTTCGATTCCGGCATCGCTCTGCCAGTACACGCCGAGGAGCGTGGATTCGTCCTCCAAACTGATCGGCGCCCCCAGACCAACGACCCACTCGTGTTCCGGCACCGCGATGGGAGCGGCTCCCCGGTTGGCCAGGGAGGTTGTGACGCGGAGCAGGTAATTGGACGTGACGGTGAATTCCTTGATGACGTGGAGGCCGTTGCTCAGCCTTTTTTCCGCGCGGATGCCCGTGGCGGTGGCCGCCAGCGCGTAGATGTCATCGCCTTCGATGGCGCCGCCTCCGCGCAGCGCGAGGATCGGTTGCGACGCGGCGGCATTCAAGG
>DATLZF010000524.1:0-4176 GCA_035574135.1 Candidatus Methylomirabilota bacterium | reverse complement strand
GGCGAGAGGGGGAACTTGAGCTGCCGGCAGAAAGCTGCCCAATCGTCCTCGGCCGGGTTCTTCCAGCGGCGGAACCATTTTAATCCGTAGGCCACATGCGCGATCTCATCGCGATGAATGCGCTCGAGCAGGTCGGCCGTTGGCCCGTCGCCGGCGGCGGCAAAGGCTCGGGCGAACTGGGCGGCAAAATCCAGGTTCGCCTGCTCGAAGGTGAGACTGAGGCCGGCCACGTAATCGAGGGGACTTTCCATGCGGGCGACCGCGCGCCAGAAAAAGCCGCTGACGGGTAGCTCGCCGAAGTGAAGGCCGCACGCCCGCAAACGCTCAAGGTAGAGGCGCGTGTGTTCCTGCTCCTCCCTGAGGGTTTGCAGCACGCCGCGCCGGAAGGCTGCGGGCGCATCGGGAAATCGCAGGAGCACCAGCGCCATCAACTCCGTCGCCAGCAGCTCGTGGTTGGCGAAGAAGTGCAGCACACGGCCGCGTTCCGCGGCGTGCTCGAGCCGGTGCGCCCCCGGGAAACCATCGCGCCCGGCGGTGCGGTCCTTGAACTTCAACTCGGCCGGCCGCCCCGGGGCCTCGGGCGTGTTCAGCGCGGAGCCGGGGCGCTCGTCGGTGATGTGCGTCGGACACTGGAGCTTTTCCTCCAGTGTGGTGGCGAAGAGCACCTGTTCGGCGAAGTCGCGCAGTTCCATCGCAGTGGTAGCCAGCGTGCCCCGGCTGCCACGGCTACTCAAGTCGCCAGAGGCCGGGCCACCGCAGCGTCGTTACAAACCCGCCAGGAGATTTTCCTTTCCGCGGCCGGCGTGGGGCGGATGATGGAAGCCGACGAACGAAAGGCGACTTATGGGCTTGATGGACTATTTGCGCGGCCAGTTTCTGGAGATCATCCAGTGGGAGGACGACTCCCGCGACACGCTGTCGTGGCGGTTCCCCGATGACGACAAGGAAATCAAGCGGGGCGCGCAACTCGTCGTGCGCGAGTCGCAGATGTGCCAGTTCATTTACCTCGGGCAGTTCGGTGACACCTTCGGTCCGGGCACGCACACGCTGACCACCGACAACATACCGATCCTCTCCACGCTCAAGGGGTGGAAATACGGCTTCGAGTCGCCCTTCAAGGCCGACGTGTACTTCGTCAACACGCGGCTTTTCACCGGCAACAAATGGGGCACCAGCAACCCGGTGATGCTGCGCGACCCGGACTTCGGCATCGTGCGCGTGCGCGCCTTCGGCACCTACGACTTCCGCGTGGTGGACGTGAAGACCTTTCTCAGAGAAGTGGCGGGCACGGACCACCAGTTCCGGCTGGATGAATTTGCCGACACGATGCGTTCGCGGCTGGTGAGCGTATTCAGCGACGCACTGGCCTCGGCCCAGGTGCCGGTGCTCGAGGTGGCCTCGCGTTACTCGGAGTTGGGCGAGGCGCTGCTGCCGGTGATCAACCCCGTGCTCGCCGGCAAATACGGTTTGGAGATGACCAGCTTCATTGTGGAGAACGTATCCGTGCCGCCGGAGGTCGAACAGGCCATCGACAAGCGTTCCAGCATGACGGCGATTGGAAACCTGAACGATTACGTGAAGTTCCAGATGGCCGAGGCCATGGGCAAGGGCGGCGAAGGCGGCGGCATGGCGAACACCGCCGCGCAACTGGGCGCCGGCCTGGCCATGGGCCAGCAAATGATGGCTGCGATGGCCATGCCCCAGGCCACCTCGTCCGCTGCGGGCGGCACGCCACCGCCTGTGCCCGGCGCGGTGCCGGCGGCGAGCGAGCTGCCGCAACTGCTCAGTCCCGGCGACGTTGCCCACATTCTCCGGGTGAGCGAGGGCGACGTGCTCGCCGCACTTACCGACGGCTCGCTCAAGGGCAAGAAGATCGGCTCGACGTGGCGCATCACACGACAGGCGCTGGATGAGTTTCTGAGGAGTTGATCTCGGGCCAGGGGCGCTCCGGTGTCCACTTTGCCCTTGCGCTGACGCGGCAACCTTCGATTATTGCATCGTGACGCTTGGACGCCGAAGCTTCGAAATGATCCGATCCCCATGAGCGCCCCCAACCATTCCGCCAACGAACACACCCCGCTTCAGAGCCTTGAGGAGTGGGAGGACTTTGTGAAGGGACGTTATCCGGAGCCGATGGAGCCGGGGGCCAAACCGTTCCAAGCTACGAACCCCAACAAGAAGAAGGAGGAGTTCCGCAACTACGAGGCCGATGCGCGGCCCACGGTGCGGGAGTTCTACCGGCTCAACCACCGCTACCAGACGCACGCATTCGTCCGGGCCAAGAAGAAAGAGTTCCTCGGCCTCAACCGCATGAGGATGGGCGTGTGGGAGGCGGCGGAGTATCTAAACCAGCTCGTGGATGACAGCGATCCTGACACGGACATGTCGCAACTGGAGCACCTGCTTCAAACCGCCGAACAGCTTCGCCGGGACGGGCAGCCACGCTGGATGATCCTGACCGGTTTCGTCCACGACCTCGGCAAGATCCTTTGCCTCTGGGGCGAGCCGCAGTGGGCCGTGGTCGGCGATACGTTCCCCACCGGCTGCGCCTACTCGGAGACCATCGTTTTCCACTCGTTCTTCGCCGACAATCCGGACAGCCGGGATGCCCGTTTCCAGACCCGCCACGGCATCTACGAAGAGGGTTGCGGGCTCGACAAGGTCGATATCTCGTGGGGCCACGACGAATACATCTACCACGTCTGCAAGGATTATCTGCCCGAGGAAGGGCTCTACATGCTCCGCTATCACAGCTTTTACCCGTGGCATCGCGAGGGGGCCTACGACCACCTGTGCAACGAGAAGGACCGCGCCATGTTGCGCTGGGTGCAGGCGTTCAACCCCTACGACCTCTACACCAAGAGCCACGAGAAGCCGGACGTGGCCAAACTGCGGCCCTTCTATCAAGACCTCATCGACGAGTATTTCCCCAAGGAGATCCGGTGGTGAGACGCCACGTATGCAGCCCCGCGCAAGGAAGCCGGATGCGGCGGATACCGATGTGGCGACGTCCGCCGGGGTGAGGGAGCGGGTTCCCGGTCAGGTGGCGTCCGGCCGCGTGAGTGGTGTCGTCCTGTGAAGATCCTGGTCGCCATTACCGGCGCCAGCGGGGCGCTCTACGCTCAGCGGTTGCTGGACAACATCGACGCCCGGCAGCACGAACTGCACGTGGTCCTGAGCAACTACGCTCAGGTGGTCCTCAAGGAGGAACTGCCGGGCGGCCTGCGGCTGGCCCCCGGGGTCAGCGTGCACGGCGTGAAGAGCATGAACGTGCCCTTCGCCAGCGGCTCGAACCCGTTCGACGCGATGGTGGTGATTCCTTGCACCATGGGCACCCTCGGGCGCATCGCCCACGGTTACAGCGAGGACGTCTTGCTGCGCGCCGCCGACGTGATGCTCAAGGAGCGCCGGCAACTTATTCTTGTTCCACGGGAGACGCCCATCAGCCTCGTGCACATCAAAAACTTCGAGTTACTGGTGCTGGCCGGCGCGACGATCATCCCGGCCAATCCCTCGTTTTACACGCATCCCAAAACCGTCGAGCAGGTCGTCGATACCGTGGTGGCGCGCGTGTTGGATCACCTCGGGCTGCCGCAAAAGCTGGTGCCTCGCTGGCAGGCCGAGGCCGAGTAGCGGCCGAGCCGTGCGGACTCAGAACCACCAGGTGAAGCCGAAGTGGAGCCGCCAGTCGGGGACGTTCTGATAACCACGGTGGTCGATCGCCACCGGCACGTCGATACCGGCGTTGGCGGTCAAATGCCGACCCCAGGTCAAAAAGATCTGCGGTCCGACATAACAGGCCGTCATGCCGGTGTGATTGGACTCGCGGCCATCGAGAGCGGCCCGGGCCTCCCGGTCGAAGACGACGTTACCCTGCACACTGAAGGTCAGGGAGCGGTCCGAGTACAGGTACACCCCCGGCCCGCCGGAGAGGATCAGTTCATCACCATATTCAAAGCCGGCAGTTCCCTCCGTGCGCAGGTAGTATTGTGCCTCGCCTCGGACAAACCATCGGCTCCACCGGCTGTTCACCGTCACGCCGAACACTCCGTCGAACGACCCGGCCCCCAAGCTCAGGTCGTGCTGATGCACGCCGCCGACGGGCAGACCCAGCACGTCGTGCGGGTGCCCGGGCCCCAGCAACGCATCGTAACGGCGGGCATGAACAACCTCGTC
>DATLZF010000523.1:0-3823 GCA_035574135.1 Candidatus Methylomirabilota bacterium | reverse complement strand
GCTGATGTCCGTCCAACGTTTGCGGCGCGGGCGCGGGGCCTGTGGCGGCGCGGCTCACGCCGTTCGCGTCCTTCCGGCCCGATCACGGCGCTCGACCTGGATGGGGACACCCTGCACGTGGTGCAGGCGGTCCTGCGGGGCGGCGGAGCCCAGATCACGCGCGTGGCGGCGGCGCCGCTGGCCTTGCCGCCCGAGGCAGATCGGGCGGAGGCGGAGGTGATCGGGCGGGGCATTGCCCGGGCCCTGGCCCGCCTGGGCATCAAAGCGGGGCCCGTGGTGATGGGGGTCCCCCGGGCGCAGGTGGTCTTGCGCACCCTGGCGTTGCCGATGATCGCGGACGTGCGCGAGCTGGCGTCGATGGTGCATTTTCAAATCGGGCGTGACCTGCCATTCCGCTTCGAGGACGCCGTGGTTGATTTCAAGGTGCGCTGGCCGGTGGCCGCCGCCGGACCGGCCGTGCCCGCCAGTGAGGCGGGCGTTTCACCGAAGCTGGATGTGCGCGTGGCTGCCGTGAAGCGCGAGGTGGTCGCGTTCCACCAGCAGGTGGCCGAGGCGGCGGGGTTGCGGCTGGCCGCGCTGGGCCTGTTGTCCTACGCCAACGCCCGGTGCGTCGAGGCCTGCCACGTTGCGGAGGGCGACGATGCCTTCGCGCTGATCTCGTTGCGACCGGACGAGGTCAATATCGACGTGATCGGTCAGCAGTCGCTGCTCTTCAGCCGCGGGGCCTCGGTCAAGTCGCATGCGGCGCCGGCGAAGGAGCCGGTTGCGGTCGAAGCGAAGGAAGGCGCCGCGCCGGCCACGGCCGAGACCGGCGGCCCGCCGACGCCGCCCGAGGGCGAGGCGCCGCCCCAGCGCGGGCCGCTCGAAACGACGCTCATCGAAGTGGTGCGCAGCCTGCACGCCTACAGCGGCGTGGAGCCGCAAAATCCGGTGCGCAAGATCGTGGTCACCGGCGCCACCGGTCTGGAAGCGCCGTTGATGGAGGCGTTGAGCCAGCGGCTGGCTCTGCCCTGTACCACGCTGGATCCCGCCGCGGCCTTCCAACTGGGAGAGGATGGCCGGGGGCAGGCGGCGGGTGCGATTGCCGCCATGGGCCTGGCCCTTGGCTTCGGCGACGAGCAGGGATTGTCGCTCGATTTCCTGAACCCCAAACGCCCGGCCGTGCAGCGCGACCTGCGTCGCATTCGCGTGCTCGCCGGCGTGGCGGCCGCCGCGGCCATCGTCGTCTTCGTGCTGGCCGTGCGGGGGTATCTGATCGGCCAGCGGGACAAGGTCCGGCGGGAGCTGGCGGCGGAGCTGGTCGAGGCGGAAAAGAAGAGCCCGATCTATCGACGCATGGTGCAGCAAGCCGCGGCGCTCGAGGAGTGGACGCAGAGCGGCCGCAACTGGCTCGAGCATTATGCCTACCTGAGCGCCATCCTGCCGCCGTCGGAGGAGGTTTACCTCACCTCGCTGGCGGTCAGCGGGCAGGGCACCATCCGGCTGTCCGTCCAGGCGCGCAGCGGGGAAATCCTGGCCAAGCTCGACAAGCAGTTGCGGGCCGCCGGCTACGAGGTCAGGCCGCTGGCCATCACGCCCGGCGCCGACCGCCACGGTTACGAGTTCCGCTCCAACGTCGAGCTGGTGGTGCCGGACAAGATGAGGATCGATCTGTCGCAGGTGAAGACGCCGTTGCGGCCGCCCGACGACGTGTCGCTCGACCCGGCCTTTCAGAAAGGAGGCGGTGGATGAACCGGCGCGAACGACTCCTCCTGGTGGCGGTGGGCGGGCTGGTCGGCGTGTTCGTCGTCGGTTTCGGACTCCGCGCCGCCATCACCAAACCGCTGAAGGAGATCGACCGGCGCATCAGTGCCACGCGGGCGAAGCTGGACCAGATCAGGGCCGAGCGCCGCCGTTACTTCGCCGCCGAGGATCAGGTCAAGGCCCTGGCTCTGCGGACGTTTGCCGACACGGTGGACCAGGCCAGCGCGCGATCCGGCGAGATGCTGACGCGCTGGATCGTCCAGAGCGGGCTGGCGGAATCGGATTTCACGCGGCTGCCGGTGGGGCCGCGCAAACTCAAGGGCGCGCAGGAGATCGGCTGGAGCGTTCAGGGCGAGGGACCGCTGGCGGACATCGTGGATCTGCTGTTCGTGCTGCAGGAGTCGCCGCATTTGCACCGGCTGGAGAACATCGCGATCGGGCCGGGCGAAATGCCCGGGTGGGTCAAAGTGCGGTTCCGTTACCTCACGCTCGTCATCGAGCCGGCGCCCGACGTGGAGCGCAAGGAACTGCCGATGAAGTTCACCCCGGAGTCGCCCGAGCGTCAGGTCTTCCACGGCATCGTCTCCCGCGATTTGCTGCGGCCATACGTCAAGCGTCCCCCCCCACCGCCGCTGCCCGGCGCCAAACCGGGCGACCGTCCGCCGGCCTCGGCCCCGGGCGCGCCTCCCGGCCCCGAGAGCTTCAAGATCGTTTCGCTTTCCGAATGGAGGGGCCAGCCCGAGGTCCACGTGCGCGACCTGGTGCGGCAGAAGACCGAGCGCTATCGGGTTGGTGACGCGCTGGCCGGCGGCACCATCGTGTGCGTGGACTATCGCGGCCTGCCGGTGCCCGGCAACTCCCTGTTGCGTTCGGACAGTCGCGTGATTGTGAAGATCGGCGGCGAGTTCTGGGCCATCGAACGCGGCCGGACCCTGGCCGACAAACGCAAACTGTCTCCCGCGGATCTGCCGCCTGCGTTGGCCGGCCATTCGCCATGATTTGACTCGCACGCTTCGTCTGAACCTGAACTTGCAACCCAAAAGGACGCTTATGAACAACGAGCCATTGACCTGCGTGACCCGGCTGGCGCTGGCCGCGATCCTCCTGCTCGGCAGCCCTGCTTCGATGCCGGCGCAGCCGACCTCCCCGCCCGCTCCGGCCCAAGCCGCTCCGGCTGCTCCGCCGGCACCCGTCGCCTCCGAGCGGAACATCCGCTTCCAGTTCGACGGCATCCCGTATGCCGACGTGATCGAGCGCTTCGCCCAGATGGCCGGCAAGCCGTTGATCGCGGACACGAACATCCAGGGCACCCTGACCTTCAACGACCCCAACCCCTACACCTACGGCGAGGCGATGGATGTCTTGAATCTCATCCTCTCCATGAAGGGGCTGATGCTCGTCGAGTCCGGCCATTACCTGCGCCTGGTGCCGTTCAAGGAACTGCCGGCCATGCCGCTGCGCATCCTCCGCGGCACCGACGCCACCGGCGACGTGCGTCCGGGCGAAGTGGTGACCGTGGTCCTCGACGTGAAGAACCTCGACGCCAAGGAAGTCGCCGACGCCGTTACCTCCATGCTGTCCAACGCCGGCTCGCTTGCGCCCCTCTCGCGCGGCCGGGGACTGATCGTCACCGACCGCCTGGCCAACATTCAGCGCATTCGCAGCCTGCTGGCCGCCATCGACACCGAGGCCACCATCGACCGGCAAATGCGCACCTACACATTGCTGCACTCCTCCGGCGCCATCTTGAGCGACCTGCTCAACCGCACCTTCGGCATCGCCACCGCGCCCAAGCGCACCCAGTACAACCCCAACACCAAGGCCCTCGATGTTCTCCCGCCCGATCCCAACGACTACATCACCGCCGTCTATGACGACGCCTCGCGCACGCTCGTCCTCTTCGGCCCGCGCGAGCGGATCAACCTGGCCGAGGAGCTGATCAACAAGTTCGAGCAGAAGGACGGCCCTGGCGGCGACGTGCGGATTTACTTCCCCCAATCCATCAAGGCCGACGAACTGGCCGGCATCATCCGCCAGGCGATTCCCGGCGTGGCCGGGCCGAACGAGACCGCCTCCTCCG
>DATLZF010000522.1:0-8704 GCA_035574135.1 Candidatus Methylomirabilota bacterium | reverse complement strand
TCCTGGGTGGCCACCAACTGGCGCCACGCTGCCGCCACCGTGGGGGCGCGCATCAGGTTCGTCACGGCGCGGTGCACCATCGCGACGACCCGGTCGGCGCGCGGCTCGAAGTCATCCGTTGCCTCCGCATCGTGTACGATCACGACACGCGATTTGGGATGGCTGCGATCCGCCAGGCCGGCGGCCGCCAGGGCGACGGAGGCCGGCGGTGGCGAGGCGGCCTCGGCGGCGCTACTGACGCGGGCGAATCCCGTCCCTGCCACCGTCAGGATGACAAGCACGACCATCCTGCCCGACCGCCGCCACCATTGTTGGCCTTGTTCAAGGGTGCGTTTCTTGACACGCATTTTGGCGAATGCTACCACCGGCTTGCGTGCTCACCACGAAAAATCTCCGCGCACTTTCCACCGCGGCCATGACCTGGACGCTGCTGGCCATCCTGATGAGCGCGTGCGCGCCTTCCGGTCCGCGGGCATTGGTGCAGGGGCGCCGGCTGATTGACGCGGGCCGTTACGAGGCGGCCCTCCCGCGCCTCCAAGCGGCCACCAGACTTCTTCCAGAAAACGCCCACGCGTTCAATCTCCTGGGCCTGGCGTATCATGGCGTCGGCCGTCTCGATCAGGCCGAACGGGCCTACCGGACCGCTTTGGAACTCGACCGCAAGCTGAACGCGGCGCGTTACAACCTCGGCTGCCTCCATCTCGACCAGGGCAACGCCGTGGCCGCCGTTCGTGAACTGACGAGTTTCACCCTGGCGGAATCCTCATCGGTCGAGGGCTGGCTCAAACTGGCGTCGGCGCAGTTGCGCGCCGGTCACCCCGTGGAGGCGGAACGTTCGTTTCGCGCGGCCCTGGCCCTGCGACCGGACAGCGCCGAGGCGTTGAACGGCCTGGGGGTGGCGCAGGCGCATCAGCGCAGGTCGCTCGATGCCCTGGCGTCGTTCAACGCGGCGCTGGCCCGCGATACGAATTTCGCGCCCGCGCTGCTGAACGCCGCCATCGTGATTCACCAACAACTAAACAATCGGGCTGCTGCTGCCGCGCGCTATCGACAGTACGCAGCCCTCACGCCCCGCCCGCCGGATGCGGAGGCCGTTCTCGCGCTGGCCGACTGGTTGCAGTCCGACCCGGTGCGGGTGCTCCGGCCGGTGTCCAATCCCCCGCCGGCGGTTTCGAGTGTCCGCACCAATCCTCCTCTGCCCGCCACATCCGTGGTGGCGCGCGCGTCTTCAGCGCGCGTGCCCACACCGCCATCCGGTGGCGAGTCGCGTCTTTCCGGCAGTCCGATCTCGGAGACCGCGCCGGTGTCACCGAAGTCATCGGTCGAGAAAACCTCAGCGGTCGTCCTTGCTCCACCTCCGACGGTGTCGGATCGCGCTTCGCCCGGGCGCGCCGGAATGCCGGAGAATCGCTCCGCTTCGGTGACGCCCCGGGCAGCGGTACCATCGGCCGCGACGGAAGGTCCGGGGATCGCGGCGGCTTCGAGGACTGCGGAGACCGGACCTGCTCCGGTGGCCCCCGCCCCGGCAGCCGAGTTGGCCCGTCCTGTCGAACCGCCGCCGGCCCGCCTGCCGTTGGTTCCCACGCCAGGGCCGGCTGCCCTGGCGGCTCCGCGGGCTTTTGTGGCGGCCGATGAGGGGAGACCGGTGGGAACTTACCGCTACCTTGCTCCACCAAAACCGGCGCCGGGCGATCGACGGGCCGCCGAGGCGCACTTTGCGCGGGGTGTGCAGGTGCACCAGAAGGCGCTCAACGCGCAGGCAGTAACGGAATACGAAGCCGCCATTCGCGCAGATCCGGCCTACTTCGAGGCCCATTACAACCTGGGCGTGGCCCTGGCCGACCTGGGCCGCGTGCGGGATGCGCTGGCCGCCTACGAGCAGGCCCTGGCGATCCGGCCGGAGTCGGCCGACGCGCGATACAATTTTGCGCTGACGCTGAAGCAAGGCGGGCATCCCGTGGATGCGGCCGCCGAGTTGGAGAAGCTGTTGCGAATGCACCCAACGGAGGCTCGTGCGCGGCTGCTGGTGGCCACCATCTACGCCCAGCAACTCGGGCAACCGCAGCGCGCGCGCGAGCACTACGTGCGCCTGTTGGAACTCGATCCCCGCCACCCGGAGGCCGCCCGCATCCGTTATTGGCTGGTGTCCAACCCTTGAACTCCCGTGGCCGCCGGGGCATCTCGATGTTGCTCTGAACTCCGCCGGCCCTGGGGAGTGCCGGTCGCTGGCGCAGCGCCGCGCGCCTTCCCGCCGGAAACGCGCCGTGACGGAAACCGGCGTTCCAACGGCGCGCGGCAGTCCTTTACCTCCCCTTCAAACTGGCGAAGGCTTCGAGGGCAATTTGCCGGGCGATGGCGTGACTGACGATGGGGCGCGGGTAGGTGCGTCCGATTTCGATGGCGGCGCGGTCCAAGGTTTCTCGGGGGGCCTTGTCCGGCTGATGAATCCAAGCGTCGGGCAACTTGGCCAGTTCGGGGCACCAGCGGCGCACGTAAGCGCCGTGCGGATCGAACTTCTCGCCCTGGCTAACCGGGTTGAACACGCGAAAAAAGGGGGCGGCATCGGCTCCGCATCCGGCAGACCATTGCCAGCCGAGCGTGTTCTGCGCCAGATCGGCATCGACCAGCGTATCCCAGAACCAGCGTGCGCCCTCCTGCCAGGTGATGAGGAGGTCCTTGACGAGAAACGAGGCGACAATCATCCGCACCCGGTTGTGCATCCAGCCGGTGGCCCACAACTCGCGCATTCCTGCATCAACGATCGGAAAGCCGGTGCGGCCTTTCTGCCAGGCCTTGAGCCAGCCGGCCTCCTGACGCCACGGGAACCGGGTGAACTCCGGCCGCAACGGGGCGGTGGGGGTGTGCGGAAAGTGATACAGCAGGTGGTGCGCGAATTCGCGCCAACCCACCTCGGCGAGGAACCGCGAAGTGCGCCACGCTCTCGCTGGCGAGCCGCGCGACGCGGCGGCGTCCAAGCGAGGGGCCGGCGATCCGGCCCCGTCCTGTGGCGCCTTGGCAGGCTCATCCCGGGAGTCGTCGGCGCGCCGCAGCGCGTGCCAGATCTGGCGGGGACTGATCTCCCCAAAGTGCAGATGCGGCGAGAGACGGGACGTGCCGGCGAGGTCCGGACGGTCCCGGTCGGCGGAGTAGGCCGCGAGGGCGGCGGCGACGAAGCGTTGCAGGCGGGCCTGTGCGCCCGCTTCGCCCGGCTGCCACGTTGCGCGCAGGCCGTCGGCCCAGGCAATCTTCGGCTCCAGTTCGAGGCCGGCCAGGTCGAGGGACGACGGCCATGCCTTTGGAGCCGGCAGCCGGCCCGGTGCGGGCAGCGGCTCGGGCGGATCCGGTTTTGCCAGGCAATGCTTCCAGAACGGGGTGAAGACTTGGAACGGCTTGCCGCCTAGGTTTTGAACGGTCCACGGCTCGTGCAGGAGAGCGGCATTGAAGCTCTCCGCCTCCAGGCCGATGGTGCGCAGGGCTTCCTTGATCTTCGCGTCCCGCGCCGTCATGGCGGGTTCATAACGGTGACTCCAGAGGATCGCTTTTGCACCAGTCTCCTTCGCCACCGCCAGCAACGTCTCCAGCGAGGGCCCGCGGCGGAGGATCAATCGTGAGCCGCGCTCCTGCAGCGAGGCATCCAGCGCGCGCAGGGACTGATGCAGCCACCAACGCGAGGCCGCGCCAGGCTCCCACGGAGCCTCCTCCTCGGGGGCGTGACAAAAAAGCGGGATCACGGGACCGCCACGCCGGATGGCAGCGTGCAGGGCGGGGTGGTCTGCGAGGCGCAGGTCCAGGCGCAGCCAGACAACGGTGGCGGGCATGCTCATGTGGGAGAAAGCATGTCGGGCGGGCCGCCGCTGTCAAACCGGCCACGTGGCCGGTCCCACCCGGAGGGACGCCGGCGGCGCACTACTTGATCGTGCTCAGGAAATCCACCCTCGCGCTGAGTTCCGGGGTCAGATACCGGTCCGGATTGAGCACCTGGACCTTCACCTGCAACGTGCCCTTCTGCCGGTTGGCCTCCGGCGCAATCTCGGCCACGTAGCCGGCGTAGGCCCGGTCGGGATAGGCCTCGGGACTCACCCGGCAGTTCTGCTTCAGGCTCACCTTGGCCAGATCGGCCTCGTTGAGATCAATCTCCACTTGCAGATCCTTTGGATCGGCAATCGCGATCAAGGCCGTGCTCGGGCCGCGGGTGCCTCCGAAGCTTTGCGGCGTTACCAGTTCCCCGGCATCCACCAGCTTCTCCAGCACGACGCCGTCGATCGGCGACCGGATGACGGTCCACTCCAGATAGGTTTGGGCCAGGGCCAGTTGACCCTCGATCTCCCGGACCGTCGCCCGGGCGGCCTCGAGGGCGAGCCGGGCGTTGTCCTCGGCCTCCTGAGTTTCGATGCGATCGGCGATGAGCCGACGCACCCGCTCGTAGGCCAGCTCGGCCTTGGCCACGGCAACGCGCGCGGAGGCGAGACGCCCCTCCGTTTCGGCGACGCGGGCCCGGGCCTCCGCGTCGTCCAGCAGCACCACCACCTGGCCGTTGGTGACGGAATCCCCCTTTCGGACGCCGATCCACTTCACCTGGCCCATGAAACGGGGGCTCAATTCAATGCGCTCCCGGTTGATGATGTAACCACTGACAGTCAGGACCACGTTCGAGGTCAACGCGGTGTCTGCGGAAGCGGGGGTGGCACCGGCGGATTGGGCTGGGCCGGGGGGTGCCGGCGCGTTGCTGGGCGAGGCCGGATCGCTGCCGCCGCGGGTGAAAACACGGCGATCGTCCCCCGCGCGCGGCCAGGCGAGGTACACGGCTGTGCCGGTTGCCAGCGCGATGAGCACCAGCAGACCCCAGAGCGATCGCCGCGAACGCTGCTTGGCGGTGGGGGCGATCTGAAGGGCGTTCAATCGTTCTGCATCCATACGTTGGCCCGGACATCCAACCGACTTGTCATCACGCTGGCACGCGAAAAGTGATCGGGATGCGATGGTAAATGACGGTCTTCGGTGCCCTCGGAGCGCGGGATTCGGTGGCGCATCCCAACGCCTGACGTCCAGATCGTCGCACCTTCCGGTTGGTCGCGGTGCGGTGAGGATGCCGTGCTGCGGCGCTGCATTCGCAAGGTTCTCGTCCTCCGCAGTGGCTGCCACGGCCGATCGCACCCGTGATCGTGACGCAGGTTGAATCTGCGGAACGGATCGATACGATGACCGAGCAATCGTGAAGCGCGAGCGAAAGCCGAACCGGCCCGCCAAAGCGAGGCGACTTGGGACCTGGCAGTGTTTGGGGCTGGCGGGGGCCGGCGTTCTGGCTGCGCTCGTCTTGGCGTGGTTCTGGCGCGGCACGTCCCCGCACCAGCCAGCGGCATCAACCGGCGGCTCCCTGCCAGCGGACCCGCTGCCGCTGGTCGAGCCCGAAGCGGCCGTGTTCCCGGCTTACGCCGGTTCGGCGCAGTGCCGGGACTGTCATCCCGCGGCCTATGCGGCCTGGACCGACTCCCATCACGGCCTGGCGGAGAGGCCATTCTCAATGGAGCGGGAGGGTGAGGCCTTTGATCCGCCGCGGAGCTTTCGTCATGGCCACCAGACCACCGACCTGCGCCTGTGGGACGGGCAGCCCGAGGTGACCACCTTGGGAGTGGGCGGAGTCCGCGCATCGCATCGTGTGGCGCATGTTATCGGGCACGATCCGTTGCGCCAGTTTCTGGTGCCTGCCGAGGGAGGGCGACTGCAGGTGCTGGAGGCGGCCTTCGATCCACGGCGGCGGGAGTGGTTCAACGTGTATGGCGACGAGGACCGGCAGCCGGGCGAGTGGGGACACTGGACGGGCCGCGGGATGAACTGGAACCAGATGTGCGCCAGTTGCCACAACACGCGGCTGCGCAAAAACTACGATGCCGCCACGGACTCCTACCGCACGGCGATGGCCGAGTTGAGCGTCGGCTGCGAGGCGTGCCACGGACCGATGAAAGCGCACGTCGATTGGCAACGGGCTCATCCCGATCACAAGCGCGGCGAACCGACTCTGCGCCGCCTCACGCGCGACCAGGTGTTCGACACCTGCGGTTCGTGTCATGCGCGACGCGCCGAACTCACCGGGGATTTCCGACCTGGAGAAGCGTTCACGGATCACTATCAACTGGTCACGGTCGATGAGTCCGCGACCTACTACGCGGATGGCCAGGTGCGGGAGGAGAATTACGAGTTCGCCGCCTTTCTCGGCAGCCGGATGCACGCCGCGGGGGTCCGTTGCGTGGATTGCCATCAACCGCATTCAGCCAAGCTGATCCTGTCCGGCAACGCGCTCTGCCTGCGGTGCCACAGCGGCGGTTATCCGAACAGTCCGGTGATCGATCTGGCCACGCACACCCACCATCAGCCCGGCAGCGCCGGTTCGGAATGCGTCAACTGCCACATGCCGCTCACCACCTATATGCAACGCCATCCGCGGCGGGACCATGGCTTCACCATTCCTGATCCATGGCTGACCATGCAGCACGGGGTTCCCAACGCCTGCAATCGGTGTCACACGGATCGCGAGGCGGCGTGGGCGCTGGCCGCTGTTGAGGCGTGGTTTGGCCCGCGCACGAACCGCCCGGCGCGGCTGCGGGCACATTGGATCGCCGAGGCGCGGGCGGGTCACGACGCCGCGCGAGCCGCCTTGATGGGGCTCCTTGCCGGTCCCGATACGCCCTACTGGAAGGCGTCCGTCACGCGCCTGCTGGGACGTTGGATCGATGCTCCGGCGGTCGCGGACGCCATCCTTGGCCAGGTCCGCCACAGCCATGCGCTGGTGCGGGCGGCCGTGGCCCATGCCGTGGAGCCGCTGGTCGAGGCCGGTCATCCCGCCGCCACCGAGGCGATCAACCGGCTGCTCGGTGATCCGGCCCGGCAGGTGCGCGTGGCCGCGGCCTGGGTCCTGCGGGAGCGAGTGGATACCAATTCCCCAGCCGGGCGCGAACTGCTGCACGCGCTCGCGTTCAATGCGGATCAGCCGGCCGGCCAACTTCAACTGGCCGCGTGGCAGTTGGCGCGCGGCGATCCGAATGCGGCGCTGGATCACCTTCAGCGCGGCGTGCAGTGGGATCCGTATTCGGCCGTCCTGCGGCATGAGCTGGCCGTGGTCTTGAGCCGGTTGGGACGGACTCGCGAGGCGCTTGAGGCACTGCAAGAGGCCGTTCGCCTGGAGCCCGATTCCGCTGAGTATTACTTCAAGCTGGGCCTGGCATGGAATGAACTCGGTGACGCCCCACAAACCCTGTCGGCTCTCGAATCCGCCACCCGGCTCGATCCCCGGCATCATCGAGCCTGGTACAACCTTGCGTTGGCGCGAAACGCAGGCGGCGACGTCGCGGGCGCCCTTGAAGCCCTGCGCATCGCCGAGGCGCTGGCACCGCGCGACGCGCGCATACCGTATGCGGTGGCGACCATCCTGGTTCGGACTGGAGCGATTCGGGAAGCCCGCGAGGCGCTCAGTCGGGCCCTGGCCGCGCAACCGGACCATGTGGAGGCCCGGATGCTGTTGCGCGAGTTGCCGGAGTAAGCGTTTCTCGGGCGCGCAAGCGGTTCATGTCACCGTCGGCCTGATGGCCCGACGGGCCGCGCGCAATAATTCCCGTACTTCCTCATCAGTGGTCTGCGAAAAGTCCTCATACCACTGGCCGACCGCGACGAAGTCGGCCGGCGTCATCACGGCCACGAGTTCGCCCACCTCCGGCTGCATCGCACGCACGGCGGACAACGCGGCGGTCGGCGTGGCCACCACGATGTGGCCGGCCCCGTGCAGCCGCAGTGCTTCAACCGCTGCTGTCATCGTCGATCCCGTGGCAATGCCGTCATCGACCAGGATAACCGTCCGATGTCGCACATCCGGGGAGGGCCGGTCGTCACGGTAGGCACGCTCGCGACGCTCCAGTTCGCGCAGTTCCTGTTCGGTCACGGCGTCAATCACGTCATCGGCAATGCCCAGGCCCTCGACCACGCCTCGGTTGAGCACGCGCACACCGCCGCTGGCGATGGCCCCCATCGCCAGTTCTTCATGGCCGGGTACACCGAGCTTGCGAACGACGAAGACATCCAGGGGTGCGTTGAGAGCCTGGGCCGCCTCCCAGGCCACGGGCACGCCGCCGCGTGGCAGCGCCAGTACGATCATGTCGGCGCGCTGTGCGTGCTTCGTCAGTAGCGTCGCCAACGCTCGGCCGGCTTCCACTCGATTTCGAAACCGCGTCAGCATGAGGGTCCCTTTGTGCAAGATGCGGTCACCGTGGGCTCACGGAGCGGCGCAACCCCTTCGCCACCAGGCCGGCGACCGTTTCCAGCGCCCCGACGCTTCGAACAAGTGCGCCACGCGCGCCACCACGGCGAACTCCTTTTCGTGCTGTAGTGGCTGGAATGCCCGTCATGCCATGATGGCCACAATGGCGCCCTGCTCTGAGCGGCGGCCGGGTCATCCAGCGCCTGGAGACCGCCCATTTTCCTGTCCGAAGCTCGACTTCGACGCTTCGTGCCGCCGCCGCTGGCGCGCACCCCTCGGCGACGCGCACTGCCGGGCCCGCGGCGAAGCGGTCGGCAGGTCCGACGGGTTCAACCGGATGCCGGCTCGGGGCGATGCTGACGCTCATGCGGGACCTTGTCCAGCGGAACCCCGGCGCAGGCGCTTGTCGATATTTGACAAACAGCCCTCTTGGTTTGCCGAGAGCAACGCGGCCCGCCG
>DATLZF010000521.1:0-2412 GCA_035574135.1 Candidatus Methylomirabilota bacterium | reverse complement strand
TTCAACTCCTGAGTTTTCACTCGCTAGCCGAGAGGGACGCGGTTCTATCGGGTCGATTCTCCCTCTGGCGTGAGGGGGCGGTACGTTGCGTGATGGAGCTTCGCGGCATGACGCCCGATGACGCCCGCGCCTGGATATCCGAGCTTGCCAGCGGTGGGACAACGACCAAGGCGTTTTACCGGATGCTTCAGGATTTGGCGTACCCTAGGATGCTCGTGGACAAGTCCCCCGCGTACGCCATGGATACCGACGCGTTGCGCCGCGCTGAGCGCGACTTCGACGGCGCGCTGTACGTTCACCTGGTGCGGCATCCGTACGCCATGGTGCGCTCCTTTGTGGATCGACGCCTCGACCAGGTGATGTTGCTCCAGCCGCACGCGTTTCGTCCCCGTGAGCTTGGCGAGCTGGTCTGGGTCGTCAGTCACCAGAATGTGAACGCTTTCCTGCGAGACGTCCCCACCGAGCGGTGGTACAGGCTGCGCTATGAAGATCTGGTGGAGAGCCCGCGCGGAAGCATGATGCAGTTGTGCGAACGATTCGGGCTGCCGTTCCACGAGGGTTTGCTGCAGCCCTACAGGGACCTCGACCGGAAAATGGTGGGTGGGGTGTACGCTGGTTCGACGCCGATGGGGGATCCCAAGTTCCTCGAGTATCACGGCATCGCCACAGAGCCGGCTGCCGCGTGGCAAGCCGTGTTGACCGACGACTTCCTAGGCGATGTGACCTGGGCGCTCGCGTGTGAGTTTGGCTACGATCGCGCTGTCGCGGGCGCCGGGCGGGATGGGCTCCGGGCGCGCGATAGAACCGGCGGCGATCGGTCCCGGCGGGAGGAGGCGCGACGGGCCATCCGCGCGGCGGAAGCGGAAGAGGACTAATCACGCAGTGACGACCGAACGGCGCGAAGCGATCGCGATCATCGGCATGGCCGGCCGGTTTCCCGGCGCAGGAGACGTCGAGACGTTCTGGCGTAATCTGTGTGCCGGGGTGGAATCCATTCGGCCGTTCACGGCCGAGGAGATGCGCGCGTCCGGGGTGGATCCTGGGCTGCTTGCCGACCCCTCGTACGTCAACGCCGGGGCGCCGCTGGAGGGCGCGGAGTGCTTCGACGCGGCATTCTTTGGATATCACCCGCGCGAAGCCGAACTGCTTGATCCCCAGCATCGCCTGTTTCTGGAATGTGCTTGGTCCGCGTTGGAGGACGCGGGGCACGATCCGGCGACGTTCGATGGTGCCATCGGAGTGTTCGGCGGGGTAGGGCGCAATCTCTATTTACGGAACAACCTCTTGCCGCGGCGCGGCCTGTTGGACGCGGTGGGTCCGTACCCCGAGGCGCTGGCCAGCGAAAAGGATTACGCTGCTACCAGGGTCTCCTTCAAGCTGGACCTCCGCGGGCCGAGCGTGAATGTGAACACGGCGTGCTCCACTTCGGGTGTTGCGGCTCACATCGCGTGCCAAAGCCTGCTGGGTGGCGAGTGCGACATGGCGTTGGTTGGCGGTGCCCGCATCCGCGTGCCCATGCGGGTCGGCTACCGCTACGAGGAAGGTGGCATTCTCTCACCCGACGGACATTGCCGGGCCTTCGATGCTGACGCTCAGGGGACCGTTGTCGGCAATGGCGTGGCCTTTGTGGTGTTGCGGCGGCTGAGCGACGCGCTCCGTGACGGCGATCGAATCGTGGCCGTGATTCTCGGTTCCGCCATCAACAACGACGGTGCCTCGAAAGCCGGATTCACCACGCCGAGCGTGAGGGGTCAGGCTGCGGCGATCGCGGAGGCGCTCGCGGTCGCAGGCGTCGCCGCCGACACGATCGGCTATATCGAGGCGCACGGGACGGGCACCGCCGTCGGAGACCCCATAGAAGTTGCGGCCCTCACCAAGGCATTCCGCCGGAGCACCGACCGGAACGGCTTCTGTGCCATCGGGTCGGTGAAGACGAATATCGGGCACCTCGATGCAGCGGCGGGGCTTGCCGGGCTGATCAAGGCCGCCCTGGCGATCGAGCGGGGTGTGCTGCCTCCGAGCCTCCACTACCGTCGCCCCAACCCGCAGATCGACTTCGAGCGAAGTCCGTTCTTCGTCAACGCCGGACTGCGAGAGTGGCCGCGCGGCTCCGGACCGCGTCGAGCGGGCGTGAGTTCGTTCGGCCTGGGCGGGACGAACAGCCACCTTGTGCTGGAACAGGCACCGCCACCGGTTGAGACAAGCCCTGCCCGGCCTCACCAACTCATCGTCGTTTCGGCGCGCACGCCTGAGTCCCTCGATGGAATCACAGCAGCCCTCGCCGCGCATTTTCGCTCGCATCCGGAGACCGATCTCGCGGACGCCGCGTACACCCTTCAGGTGGGACGGCGTCCGTTCGAGCACCGGCGGTTTACCGTGTGTGGTTCTACTGAGGAGGCCGCCGCCGCTCTG
>DATLZF010000520.1:0-5533 GCA_035574135.1 Candidatus Methylomirabilota bacterium | reverse complement strand
ATCGTTCGCTCCCTGCTCGACCTGCTCGCGACCGTGCCGGCGGATGACACGCATCTGCGCTACGTGGTTCGCAAGTCCATCCGGGATCAACTTCGCGTCGGACAGGTCTTCGATCTGCTGGTGAAGGAGAACCTGAACGCTCGCGATCAGAACGTTCTCACCGACGTTGCGCTGGGCGTCACCAACGCCGCCGCCGCGACCTTCCTGCTCCGGCAACTTCCGGAGTTGAGCAGGGCAAAGAACCCGCAGCCGCCTATCGCCGACATCCTCAAGCACGCCGCCCGCTACGCGCCCGGGGAGGAACTCGATCGGCTGGCCGACTTCGCCGGCCGGCGCCTGCCGGCCGCCCCGGGATTGGAGCAACGGCTGGAACTCGAGCGCCAGTTCGCGCTGTTCAAATCCATCGACGATGGACTTCAGCAACGCGGCCTCGCGCGGCCCGAGGCCATCCGCGTCTGGGGCACGAACCTCGTGTGGACGTTTTTTTCGGCGCTCGATGGCGGCCAGCCGTGGAGCGCGCTGCCTCACGAGGCCGGCCCCGCGGTGGCGCTGTGGGATCTGGAGACGCGCCGCGACGCCGACGGCCGGACGCGCCAACTCATCTCCAGCCTCCCGCATGGCGAATCGCAGACCGGGATCCTCTGTTCGCCCGAGTTCCCTTTGCCGCCCCGACTGAGCTTCTGGCTCTGCGGGCACGACGGGTTCCCGGATCAACCGCCCAAGCGGGCGAACCTCGTGCGCCTGCGCCTGGTTCCGGAGCGCGGTGTGAACGCCGCACCCTTGGGCGATGTCCTCGCCAGCGCGCCCGTGCCGCGCCACGACGTCGCCCGGCGCGTCACTTGGGAACTGCCGGCCCACGCCGGCCAGGGCGTCGTGCTTGAGGCCGTCGATGGTGATACCGGCGCGGCCTACGCCTGGCTGGCCTTCGGCGACTTCGAGCCGGCGCTGCCACAACTGCGGCCCGCCGAGTTCGCGCCCCGCCGGCTGCGGGACGGCTTCGCCGCCGCCGCGGATGCCGCCGTGCGATTGCAGATGCGGGAGACCGCGCCGGTCCTCGCGCGTTTCGCCACGCCGGCCGCCGGTTCTGCCGCCGCCCAACTCGACGGCGAGACCCTTGGGGCGATGGCCCGCGCCTTCGTCGCGCTGGCGGCGGATCAAGCGGTGCCCGCGCTGGCCCGGGCGTTGACGGCGGGGCAGGGACCTGCCGCCTATCGGGAAGGGCTCGCCGACCTCCTGGCGTCGCAAAATTCCCCCGCCGCCCAGGCCGCCGTGCTGGCGGCGATGAAGACCCTGCCGCTGGCGGCCCAGGAGAAGGTGGCGATCACGCTGGCCAGTGCCAAGTTCAGTGCCGAGACGTTGCTGGGTGGAATCGAAAGCGGCGCCATCGCTCCGCGGGTGCTGCATCGCCACAGCGTCATCAACCGGCTGAAGGCCTCCCAGCCACGCGATTGGGAAGCGCGGGTCAGGAAGCTGACGGCAAGCCTCGCGCCCCAGGACGAGGCGCGCGACCGGCTCATTGCCAGTCGCCGCGCCGGCTACGACCCGGCCAAGGCCGATCCCGTGCAAGGCTCGCGGCTGTTTGTCACGCACTGCGCGGCCTGCCATCAGATCGACGGCCGCGGCGGGTTGGTGGGCCCGCAACTCAATGGCATCGGCCAGCGGGGCCTGGAACGGCTGGTCGAGGATGTGCTCGATCCCAACCGCAATGTCGATCACGCCTTCCGCACCACCCTGCTCGAACTCAAGGACGGCGAGCTGACCAGCGGCCTGTTCCGACGCGAGGAGGGCGAGCTGGTGGTGCTGGCCGACAGCACGGGCAGGGAGCTTTCGGTAGCCAAGAAGGACATCGCCGCACGCAGCCTGAGCGGCACCAGCCTGATGCCCGAGAATTTCGGCGAGCTGCTTTCCGCTGAGGATTTCAACCATCTGATGGCCTTCCTTCTCGCCCAGCGGGTCCGGCCCTAGCCCGCTATTTCAAACTGGGCATGAAACGCCCACAGACCGGAGCCGGCGGGGCGAGCCGGCGGGCCGCTCATCACGCGCGTGGATGGAATTTCCGGTGCACCTCGCGCAGTCGGCTGCTTGCCACATGCGTGTAGAGCTCCGTGGTGCTGATGCTGGCGTGGCCGAGGAGTTCCTGGATCACCCGGAGATCGGCGCCGTGTTCGAGCAAATGCGTGGCGAAACTGTGGCGGAGCATGTGCGGCGTGACATTGCGCGTGATGCCCGCCTGGCGAACACGGCGCTTGATGCGCCGCCACAAGGTCGCAGCCGCGAACGGCGTGCCGCGTCGGGTCAGAAACACCGCGGCCGGCGAGCGCGGGGTGACGAGCTGCGGACGGCCGCTCTCCAGGTAGCGGCGCAGTGCGGCGATGGCCTTGCTGCCCACCGGGACCACGCGTTCCTTGTTGCCCTTGCCGATGACGTGAATGAAGCCGGCGTCCAGTTGCAGTTGTTCGAGCCGCAGGCCGCGCAGTTCCGCCAGCCGCAGCCCGGAGGCGTACGCCAGTTCCAGCACGGCCTGGTCGCAGAGAGCTGCCGGGGTGGCGGGTTCGATGGGGCGAAGCACCTGGTCCACTTCCGCCAGCGACAACGCCTTGGGCAGCCGCTTCCAACGCCGCGGCAGGGACAGGTGCTCCGCGATGTTCACGGGCAGATGCTTCTCCTGCTCGGCGAAGCGGTAGAATGCCCGCAGCGCGGCGATCTCGAGATAGACGCTCGATGGAGCCAGAAGCCAGCTGCCGGGTGCGCCACCGACCGTGGCCGGTCGGCTCCGTTCGTGCCGGAGGAAGGCGATCAGATGAGAGAGTTCGACCGCGCGCCACTCCCGGAGCCCGTGCGCCCGCGCCCAGGCGACGAATTGGCCGAGCAACCCGGCGTAGGTGCGTTGCGTGGCCTCGGACTGGCCGCGCTCGTTGCGCAGGTATTGCAGGAAATCCTCGACGAGGGCTTGCATCAGGGCGGATTCCCGCTCGCCAAACCGGCTCCGGGCGCCACGCGGCAACGCTGCTCTCGCAATGGCGAATGTGCCGGGCGCCGGCCGCAGCGGTTGCGATCCTCCGGGGGATTCGCAGCCTCGTTGTGCCGGAATCCGCCCCGGATCGGCTCAGGGGGCGTGCGAGGGATGAATCGCATGGCTGGTCGCACTACGCCTGCTCACCGGTAAAGCAGAAACGCCTCGCGCCGCTTGCGGAAGGCGGCGAGGTCCCGCTCCCACCGCGCGACGATGGCCGCGCGCTCTTCGCCTGCCTTGATCGCGTTCAGCGTCGCCTCGTCGCGCAGGAGATGGCGCATCCTGGCGAGGGCGAAGTCCCTCGGGTAAAGCTGAAACAACGTGCGCGCCACTTCGATTCCCAGTTCCACCGGCCGGCAACGCTCGCGATCCGTCACCACAATCGCGACGCCACCGCACGGCTGGTTGCTGAACGTGCTGGACAGGGGCGTGAACCGGATGGGCACGAAGCTCACGCCGGGCAGGCCGGCGCGGTTCAGCGCCGAGGCCAGCTCGCGATCATCGATGTAGGGCGCGCCCAACACCTCGAATGGCCGGTCCGTGCCGCGGCCGACCGAGAGCGCGCTCTCCAGCAGGCCGAGGCCGGGATACAAGGTCGCCGCGTTCATGCTGCGCATGTTGGGCGAGGGATTCACCCAGCCGAGACCGGTTTGATCGAACCAGAGATCCCGCCGCCAGTCTTCGAGCGGAATTACGGTGAGTTGGGCCTGATAGCCGCGCTCGGCGGCGAACATCCGCGCCAGTTCACCGACCGTCATGCCGTGTCGCAGGGGCAGGGCGTGATAGGCGACGAACGTGGAGTGACCCGCGTGCACCGGGCCCTCGATGGCAACACCGTTGATTGGATTCGGTCGGTCGAGCACGAAGAAGCGCAGGCCTGCGGCCGCGGCGGCCTCGAGGCAGTTGCCCAGGGTGCTGATGTAGGTGTAGAAGCGACAGCCGATGTCTTGGATGTCGAACACGAGGGCATCGAGCCCGGCCAGTTGCTCGGGTCGGGGCGCCCGTAGTTTGAGGGCCATCGTCTCGTAATCGGCTTCCGACTGGTCGGCCCGGCGCTTGGGCATCGGCGGATACAAGCTGTAAACCGGCAGGCCCGTGCGGGCGTCCTGGCCGTCGCCCACCTGATGATCCACCTCGCCGCGAATGCCGTGCTCCGGGCTGAACAGCGCCTTGAGCTCGACCTCGGGCGCGTTGAAGAGGAGGTCGATGGTCGAGTTGCGCCGGCGATCCTGGCCGGTGTGGTTCGTGATCAGACCCAGACGCAGCCGTTTCAACGGGGCGAAGTTCTGCTTCACCAGCACGTCGAGGCCGGTAAGCACCGCCGCCGTGACGTTCGTGGCCGGGGCCCGTGGCGGTTCGACGGGCGGGCGAGCGGACGCAGCGTCGGCGCGGTTGGTGATGATGACGGGGGCCACCGGGGTGGTATTGGTCGCGGGCGTGGCGCGGGGCGCGAGGCTGCCCGGCACGTTGCGGAAGTCGAAACCCTCGATGGCTTCGGCGGCCAGCGTGCCGAGCGTCGAGTAGAGGGCCACCGTGTTGCCCTTGCCGTCGGGATGCACGCGGTTGGAGAGGAAGATCCAGAAGGTTTGCGAGAACGGATCGATCCACAGGCAGGTGCCCGTCCAGCCCGTGTGCCCGAACGAGCCGAGCGGGAACCATTGCCCGCGCGGCCGACTGTAGGCGGAGTCGATGTCCCAGCCCAACCCGCGCCGGGTGGGCACGTCCTTGGGCGACTGCACGGAGGTCATGAGCTTGACCGTGCCCGGCCGGAGCACGCGCACGCCGTCGAGTTCGCCGCCGTTGAGCATCATGCGGGCAAAGCGCGCCAGGTCGGCTGCCGTGGTGAACAGCCCTGCGTGCCCGGCCACGCCGCCCATGCGCCGCGCGGTGGGATCGTGGACGCGGCCGCGGAGCATCCCTTCCTCGCTGTTCTCGGTGGGGGCGATGCGCGGGTGCAGCGTTTCGGGGGGGAGGAAACCGGTGTTCGTCATGCCCAACGGCGCAAAGAGATCGGTGGCGGTGAAGTCGTCCAGGGGCCGTTCGCTCGTGCGGGCGACGATTTCGCCGAGCAGGATGTAGTTGATGTCGCTGTAAAGGAACTGCGTGCCGGGCGGCGCGGTGGCCTTCTCCTCGCACGCCAGGCGGATGGCGGTGGCGTAGCCCGTCCACGGCAGCGCGCGCGACAGGCCGGCGCGCAGCCCGGAAGTGTGCGTCAACAGATGCCGCACGGTAATGGCGTTGGTGCCCGCGCCGGCAAACTCGGGCAGGTAGGTGGCCACCGGCTCGTCCAGATTCACCAGACCGCGTTCGGCGAGAATCAGAATGGCCGGGGCGGTCGCCACCACCTTGGTCAGCGACGCCGCGTCGAAAATCGTGTCGAGGGTCATTGCTTCCGGCGCGGGCACGACAGCGCGTCGGCCCACGGCCTTTTGATACGACTGTCCGCGGCTTTCCACCCAGAAGACGGCGCCCGGCAGTCGTCCCTCAGCAATGGCGTTGGTGATGGCCGCCTCCATGGCG
>DATLZF010000519.1:0-4501 GCA_035574135.1 Candidatus Methylomirabilota bacterium | reverse complement strand
GCGGCTTCTCTTTGTAAACCACCCGCCAAATCCGCCCGCTGGTGCGATCGCGGCCGGGGTGCGTGAGCGGCACTTCGTAGTGGCCGATGATGCGGTTGTAGAAGTCAGCAATGTAAAGCGCGCCATCGGGACCGAGGCAGGTATCGACCGGACGGAACCAGGGATCGTCGGTGACGACGAAGTCCGGCAGGGCGCGGGCGATGCGCGTGGAGCCGTGGTCCGTCAGGCGGTCGCGGAAGACGCGGCTGGCCATCACGTCGCCGAAGAAGGTGTTCCCGTGGAATTCCTCGGGCCAGAGGTTGTCGGCGTAAATGGACACGCCGTCGATGGCCGTCGAGCCGCGCACCTTCTCCATCATGGTGGGCGCGAAGCCGAGACCATCGTGCGGCTTGCCGAAGCTGGGGTAGTAACCGCCCGCCAGAAGCTGGTAGAGCGGCTCACTGTGGCAGTCGGAGGAGAAGAGGTTGCCAAGCTCGTCGAAGGCGAGGCCGTAGGGGTTCACCTGCCCGTGGGTGTGGTGCTCGATGCGCGAACCGTCAAGGCGGATGCGGTAGGTGTTGCCGGAGTGGAGATGGACGCTCGAACCGTCGCGCGCCATGACCCGGGAATCGTTGTTGTAGCCGTGGGTGCAGTAAAGCCAGCCATCAAAGCCGCGCCGGAAACTGGCCTGGTTGCCGTGGGTGTCGCGCGTGTAGTCGAACGGGCCATAGAGCGGCTCGCGGTCATCGGCCCGGCCGTCGCCGTCCGTGTCTTCCATGAGCCAGAGGTGCGGGATGGACCAGACGATGGCTTTCCAGGTGGGCGTTGCGGGGGGGGCGGGGGAAGCCGGAGGAACAGGTCGGCCGGCTGCCGCAGCCCGCGCTGCCCCGACGTGGGCGCGCCGGAGCGCTTCCACACCGCCTCCCACGGATTGAAACGGGTACACGCCGATGGGGATGTTCAGGCCGTCGGCGAACTCCGTGACCTTTCGGGCGCGGCCGTCGGGGCCGAAGTCCTCGAAGATCATCAGGCGGTCGCGGCCCGGCTTGTTCGTCGGCGCGGCGAAGGGATACTCGATGGAAGTGGTGACCCAGAGCCGGCCCTTGGCGTCGAAAGCCAGGTTCATCGGTTTATGGATGTCCGGCTCGGCGGCGACGAGCTGGATTTCAAAGCCCGGCGGCAGCTTGAAAGTCTTCTGCTGGTCGGCTGGCAGGAGCCACGGGGTGGAGCGGACCCCTTCGGCAAAAGGATCGGCCGCAGGAGCGCCGTGCGCGAACTGACCAACCACGACACCGAGGATGGCCAGACAGTGCCGGGGAAAGATGTGCGCCTT
The DNA here is from genome assembly GCA_035574135.1 of Candidatus Methylomirabilota bacterium. Taxonomy (GTDB): domain Bacteria; phylum Verrucomicrobiota; class Verrucomicrobiia; order Limisphaerales; family DATLZF01; genus DATLZF01. The sequence continues at coordinate 3,189 of DATLZF010000519.1, read as the reverse complement.
CAACATGATCGATGTGCTGATGTGTGACGGCGATTTTAGGGGAACATTCGATTTTGGAAACGGCTTTTCCCTCGATGGCGCATACCCACTGGTGAACCGGAGCACGAGGCCCCGGCCTGAGACCGGCAGCCCTCGGCCCCGAAACGAACGCCGGGCCGCGGATGCGCGCTCGACGCCCGGACTTTGGAGCGTGCACGGCGCGATGAACCGCCCGCTCCCGGGCCGAACGCCAGTGGCGCAGACCGGCTCTGAGCCGGAACGATGCCGTTGGAATACGGGAGCGCGCCCGCCCCGGGCGCCGCCAACCGCGCCCTCGCGTTTGGCGCCAGGCGTCCGATCCACCGCATCGTTCGGTCAATTCGAATGCGCCCGAGTTCGGCGCGCGGGTGCGCCGAACCGCAGCCGGAGCGGCTGCGCTCCCCATCACTTCAACTGAATTGTTCCGGCTGAGAGCAAGCTGTGGCAGGCTCGAATTCGGCCCGCGGCGAGAATGCCGCGTGTCCCCAACGCCACTGGCGCAAATCCGTTTTGCAATTTGCCGGGAGCTGTCCCAGTCTTTGCAGCGATGACGCGCCCGCTCACGCTGTTGTTGTATGAACGGCTGATGCCGTGCGGCCCGCTGGTCAACCGGTTGGAAGACCGCGGCTACCGCGTGCAATCGCTTTCCGACCCGGCGCGGTTAATCGCGACCTGCGAAGCCGAGAAACCGCTGCTGGTCATCGCGGACCTCGAGCCTCGTCAATCACAGGTCTGCGAAGTCATCAACCGCCTGCGGCACAACGAGGCCACCGCCCACCTGCCCGTCATCGCCCTGGTCTCCGCAGCGCACCACGCGGCGCTGCAGGAGAAGGCGCTGGCTGCCGGCGCCACGCTCGTGGTGCAGGACGCCACGATTCTCCAACATCTCGATCAGTTCCTGCAGCAGGCGCTTCATCTCGACTGATTCGTCTCCGCCGCGACCCGACCCGCTTTTTTCTCCCATGCAAACCGAACCCGTCATTCCCCGCGTGAAGCTCGATCAGGGCGTTCACGTGATGCACCTGTTTTTCCGCATTGACCGCGTCCGCTGGGCGCAACTGCCCACCGGCGAATCGGGCCGGGCGCAGGCGCGGCTCGAAGCTTTTTGCGCCCGCCACCCCGGCCCGGCGCAGCCCCGGGTGATGAGCTACGCCAACGTGGGCGGCAAGGCGGACCTCGCCTTCATGCTCTTCGCGGCGGAATTGCAGCAGCTCGGGCAGATGCACCGGGCCCTGGAAGCCTGCTTCCCGCCGGGCACCTTGCAGCCGGTTTACTCCTACCTGAGTGTTACCGAGCTGCCCGAATACGTGACCACGGACGAGGACCTCGCCCGCATGCTCCAGCACGGGGAACGCAAGCTCCAGCCGGGCACGCCGGAGTTCGAACAGGCCTTCGCCGCCGCCAAACAACGCAACGACGAATACAAGCACTACCGCCTCTACCCGGAGCTCGAAGACTGGGAGATCATGTGCTTCTACCCGATGAACAAGAAGCGCGACCTGGCGGACAACTGGTATCTGCTCGACTTCGAGACGCGCAAGAAGCTCATGGGCGGGCACGCCCGGACCGGCCGCAAATATGCCGGGCGGATTTCGCAGTTGATCACCGGCTCGACCGGGCTGGACGACTGGGAATGGGGCGTGACGCTGCTCGCGCACCAGCTCGACGCCGTGAAGGAGATCGTCTATGAGATGCGCTTCGACGAAGTGAGCGCGCGCTACGGCCAATTCGGGCCGTTCTACATCAACCTGCGCCTCCAGCCGGCCGCCCTGTGGGCGCACCTGGGGCTGTGAGCCCGCGCTTCAGCCTTCGGACTTCAACACCAGCACCCCCAGCGGGGGCAGGGTCAATTCGGCCGACCATGGCTGGTTGTGCATCTTTTGCTCGACGGCCGCGACGCCCCCGCAGTTGCCCGCATTGCTGCCCCCGAACTCGGCGGCGTCGCTGTTGAGCACCTCGCGCCAGTAACCGCCCCGGGGCAGCCCCACCCGATAAGCATTTCGCAACACGGGCGTGAGATTGAGCACCACGGCGAGGACGTTCGAGAAGTCGCGGTTTTGCCGCACGAACGAGAGCACGCAACTGTCGTGGTCGGAGCAGTCGATCCAGAAAAAGCCCGCCGGGTCGTAGTCGCCCTCCCAGAGCGCGGGCTCCCGGCGATAGAGCGCGTTCAAACTCCGCATGAAGCGCTGCAAGCCCCGGTGATAGGGCCCCGCGTCGAGCAGCCACCAGTCGATCTCCCCGTTGGCGTTCCATTCGTTGCTCTGGCCAATCTCGCCCCCCATGAAGAGCAGCTTCTTGCCCGGAAACAACCACTGATACGCCAGGAGAGCTCGCAGGTTGGCGAACCGCCGCCAGTCGTCGCCCGGCATCCGCCCCAGCAGTGAACGCTTGCCATGCACCACCTCGTCATGGGACAGCGGCAGCACGAAGTTCTCGTGATAATGGTAGAGCATCGCGAAGGTGAGGTCGTTCTGGTGGTACTTCCGGTAGATGGGATCGCGCTCGAAGTACTTCAACGTGTCGTGCATCCAGCCCATGTTCCACTTGAGGGAGAAACCGAGTCCGCCCAGATACGGCGGCCGGCTCACCATCGCCCAGGCGGTGGATTCCTCGGCAATGGTGACGACGCCCGGTTGCTCGGTGTGCGTAACGTGGTTGAAGTGGCGCAGGAATTCGACGGCCTCGAGGTTCTCCCGCCCGCCATACTGGTTGGGAATCCACTCGCCCTCCTTGCGCGAATAATCCAGGTAGAGCATGGACGCCACGGCGTCCACCCGCAACCCGTCGATGTGGTGGCGTTCGCACCAGAACAGCGCGTTGGCGGTGAGAAAATTCCGCACCTCGTGCCGGCCGAAGTTGAAGATCAGCGTACCCCAGTCCTGGTGCGCGCCCTTGCGGGGGTCCTCGTGCTCGTAGAGTGCCGTCCCGTCGAAACGCGCGAGCGCCCAGTCGTCGCGCGGAAAGTGCGCCGGCACCCAGTCGATGATCACGCCGATGCCGGCACGGTGCAGTTCGTTGATGAGAAACTGGAAATCGTCGGGCGTGCCGTAGCGGCTGGTGGGGGCGTAGAAGCCGGTCACCTGGTAGCCCCAGGAAGGATAGAAGGCGTGCTCGGCCACCGGCAGGAACTCGACGTGCGTGAAGCCCATATCGCGCACATAATCGATC
>DATLZF010000518.1:0-4025 GCA_035574135.1 Candidatus Methylomirabilota bacterium | reverse complement strand
AGGGCAGGCCCTGCGCTGCGTGCCTCGCTCTCGGGCCGGGCCACCCGCGCGTGTGCCACAGTCACCTGCCGTTCGCTCCTTGGGTCGCTCGCGCCGCCCCGCTCCCGTCAGTCGCGGGGCCAGGGCTGCTCAGTCGATCTTGACCTCAATGAGGCCGATCTTGGCCAGCAGTTTGTCGAAGAGAGGATGTTTGCGCAGGCCGGCCAGATCGGGGTCCCGCAGCAGGTGATGGAAGTCGGCGTAGCCGAGCTCGATGGCGCGGGAGAGGGACATCACGGCGTGGCTGAACTGGCGGATCAAGGCGTAGTGGCAACCGAGGTTGTAGTGCGCAATCGGATCGTCCGGCCGCAGTTGGGTCAGATACTCGTCGAGGCGCACGGCGTCGTGCATGCGACCGCGTTTGCCGTAGTCCACGGACAGCGCCCGCAGGGCTTCCACGAAGTGGGGATCACGTTCGATCACGCCCTCAAGAAAGCGGATCTCCAGATCCAGGTCGCGCAGTTCGCGGCGGGTCATCTTTTTCTTTGCTCTGGCCTTTTTCTGCATACGTGTCGCCGATTCGCACGCGTTTCCCAGCAGCCGAGGTGCCGGTCGCGTCCGCCTCATCGGCAGGTCGTTGCGCCGTGTTGCACGTGACTGCGTGTTAAGGATTTCATCGGCGACGGAAACCGTAACCTTTAGCCGGAGCGCCGCAGTTGAAGTGATGAGGAGCGCAGCGGCCCCGAGTGCGGTTTGGCGCGCCTGCGCGCCGAGCCCGTTCGAGTTCACCGAACGGTGCGGCGGATCCGACGCCGCCCGCCAACCGCGAGGGCGCGCCCATTCCAACTGCCTCGCTCCGACCAAGCGCCCCTGTGGGCGCTTTCGATGTTGGGCCAATGCCGATTGGTCAGATGATTGTGGATGGTTTTGAATGGGCCAAACCGGCTTTTCTCAATAGCGGGTTGAGCTTCGCGGCGTACGCGGTGTGACCGCGGGGCACGTGTTGGCTGCCGAGCGAGGAGGTATCGGCGAACGCCACATTTTGGGTCACGCCGAGGGGAATTGGCCTGTGGGACGCTTGCTCCATGAACTGGCGCGAATCTCCGGCCTTGCCGCTCCGCGTCGGCGGTTGCGGTTTCTCGCCGTACACCAGCGGCGGCCCATCTGGCCGAGGGCATCTCGCCGCACTCACGGGGCGCCCACGCTTCGTACCCTGGACGGTGTACGGATGGCGCTGCAGCAGATGTTCTTCAGTCCCGCCAAAGCCATCCACGAGATGGGTCGGCCGCAGAGCCCGATACCGCAAGTTTTGACAGAGGTGGTGAAGTGGTTCCGCCACCCGGGCTTCGTGCGGGGGCGGGTGAGGTTCGTCCCGGCGTGGGTCGGTGAGAAGGGAACCGGCTCTGCCCCGCACGCCGAGACGCGGCGTGTAGCGCAGGAGTCATGGCGGGTGAAGGAAAGCGAGGCTGCCGCGGCCGGCCCTTTACCGTCCTTTGATCCGGTGCATCGCCGCCCGCTTCAACTCGCGCTCCGCGTCGCGTTGCTTGATGTCCTCGCGTTTGTCGATTTGGGCTTTGCCTTTTCCGACGCCGAGCAGCACCTTCACTTTGCCGTTCTTCCAGTAGAACGACAGTGGGAAGAGCGCGTTGCCCCGCACGGAGGCCAGTTCGAAGAGTTTCCGAATCTCGGCCCGATGCAGGAGCAGTTTGCGCGTGGCCTTCGGCTGGTGGTTGAACTGGTTGCCTTGCGCGTATTCGTCGATGTGCGCGTTGTAAAGCCAGACTTCTCCCTTGTCGATCCGGGCGAAGGCGTCGCTGATCTGGCCGCGGCCGGCGCGCAGGGCCTTGACTTCCGTGCCCTTGAGAACGATTCCGGCCTCGAACGTCTCCAGAACGTGGTAATCCCGGCGCGCCTTCGGGTTGGAGAGGATATCGGCCATAAACGACTCCAGCCAGAAGGGGGGCCTTCTGGCTGGCAAAACACCGGGCAGGCCGGGGGAGGCTCAGCCCTTCTTGCGTTTCCTGGGGGCGTCAGCTATCAGCTCGTTGTCTTCCGGCATCTCCCAGCCCATTTTGTCGTGGATGATCTCCAGCAGGGCGATGTCGCCGGCACCGAGCCCCGCCGTTTCACTGATGAGCGGGCGACTGGTGGCGCCGCCCGGCGAGTTGAGCTGGCGCACGCGGCGGGATACGAGGTTCACGAGCACATTCGGGTTGCCCACCTTCGCCAACGCCTGTTTTGCCAATTCGCTGTTCACAGTTTGCTCTCTTGCACGTTCAACCGAGGGCGCAAAGTAAAGGCTCCAACCGCAGACGCAACAGCAAAATTTGGCACTCTGCGCTTGCCCAGCGCGGCGGCCGTTCCTTAGAAACCAGCCCATGTCTGCCGTCCAAGCCTCCGCCTCTGCCGCGCCAGCGTTTGACCTGATGGACTTTCTGAACTGCCGTACCGCAGCGGTCAACCGGGCCCTGGACCGTTTCCTTCCTCCCGCCAGCACCAAGCCGGCCACGATTCACAAAGCCATGCGCTACTCCCTGTTTGCCGGCGGCAAACGAATGCGGCCAGCGCTGGTGCTGGCCGCCGCCCAGGCCTGCGGCGGACGTGAAGAGGAGGCTCTCCCCCTCGCCTGCGCCGTCGAGTGCATCCACACCTACTCGCTGATTCACGACGATTTGCCTGCAATGGACAACGACGATTTTCGCCGCGGCAAGCCGACGAACCACAAGGTGTTCGGCGAGGGGATCGCGGTACTGGCCGGCGACGCATTGCTGACCCAGGCCTTCGAGATCGCTGCGCAATGCCGGGGCTGGCCGCGTTATCCTCACCAGACCATTATCCTCGAACTGGCGCGCGCTTCCGGGTCGCTTCAATTGATCGCCGGCCAGGTGGCGGATCTGGAGGCCGAGGGCAAATGCATCTCCGTCGCCCAGCTCCGGTACATCCACGAACGCAAGACCTCCGCCCTGCTGTGCTGCTCCGTGCGCCTTGGCGGGATGAGCGCAAACTGCACGCCCGTCCAACTCCAAGCCCTGACCGATTTCGGCTATCACGTTGGCCTCGCCTTCCAAGTGATCGACGACATCCTCGACATCACGCAGACCAGCGAAAAGCTCGGCAAGACCGCCGGCAAGGACACCACCGCGCGAAAGGCGACCTACCCCTCGATCGTCGGCCTGGAGAAGTCGCGGAGGATCGCCCGCCAACTCACCCACAAAGCTTTCGCATCCTTGAAGCCATTTCGCGGCCGGGCGCAGGCTCTGGAGGCCCTCGCCACGTTTTTGTTGCAGCGTGAGAGTTGACCGGTTTCCTGACGTCGCGTCGTGGCAACCGCGGCCAGCGGCTGGTCAGAGAGGATCAGGACGGGTTGCCGACCGTCGCGCCCGGGGCCGTGCCTCGCTCCCGCGTGAACCATGTTGTAACCGTTGTGCGGCGGTGCTCACCGATTGCCATTGATGATCTGGCTCATCTTGAAGATGGGCAGGAACATGCAGATGGCGATGCCGCCGACGGTCACACCGAGGAACACGATGAGCAGCGGCTCGATCAACGAAGTGAGGCCCGAAAGGGTGGTTTCGATCTCGTCGTCGAGGAAGTCGGAGATACGCTCCAGCATGCTTTCGAGTTTGCCGGTTTGTTCACCGGCGGTGATCATGCGGATGATCATGGCGGGGAAGACCGGATGTTTGCCGAGGGCAACGGCTATGCCTTCACCCCGCTCGATGTCTGCCGCCGTGGTGCGCACGGCTTTTTCCATGATCACGTTGCCGACAGTGTTGGAGACGATCTGAAGCACCTCGAGGATGGGCACACCCGAGCGCACCAGGGAAGCCAGAGTGCGGGTGAAGCGGGCGAGACAGATCTTATGGGCGATCTGGCCGAAGATCGGAAGTTTGATGCGGGTGCGGTCCCAGAACTCGCGGCCGGTCTTTGTTTTGATGTAGGCCAGCCACGCGTACACCACCCCGCCCATGGCGGGCAGGATGATGAGGAGGTATTGCTTGACGAAGTTGCTGAGGTCGATGAGCGCCTGCGTGGGACCGGGCAGG
>DATLZF010000517.1:0-2519 GCA_035574135.1 Candidatus Methylomirabilota bacterium | reverse complement strand
CCTCGAGCAATACGCCAAAGCGTTCCGTCTGCTCTCACGCCTGCCGGCGGACGAAGTGGTGCCCGAGTTCCGGGAGACGTTGCTGACCCGGTTTGCCACGCATCTGGTGGGGGTGAAGGCGTTTGCCCGGGTCATCGAAGTGCTCGGATCGCGCCTTGCGCGCGAAGGGGGTGGCCTGACGGCCTCGATGCATTTCCTGCTCGGGCTGGCTCATCTCGAATTGAAACAGCATGCGGAAGCGGCGGAGCAGATGCGCCAGTGTCTCCGCAAGCGCGGTGAGCCGGTCTTCTCACCCGTGCATCGCGAAGTGCGGGGTGCTGCGCCGCGCCACTGCCTGGCCGTGGCTCTGGCAGCCTTGCAGCAACCCGCGGCGGCGGAAGCGGAATTCCGGCAGGCGTTGGCGGACGACCCGAAGTCCCGGCCGGCGCGGTTTGACTACGCGCGCTTTCTGGCCGGACAGGGACGGGAAGTGGAGGCGCTCAAGCGGCTGCATGAACTGGTCTCGGAAAAACCGGATGAACCTGCCGTCTGGCACCTCGGCGGCCGGATTGCATTGAGCCGGCCCGAGTTTCTCGAAGTGGCGCGGGATTGGACGGCCGAGGCCTCGCGCCATCTGGCGGATCATCCTGCGCTGCTAGAGCAACGGGGCCGCGCGTTGCTGTTGAGCGGGGCCGTGGAGGAGGCCCTGCCGTTGTGGCGCCGTCTGGCCTCGCCGGCGCACGCGAGCGCGGCGGCGGCGGTGGTCATCTGCGAGACCGTGCTTGACGCGGCCCTTCGCCCGCCCGCCCCGCTGCCCGAGGCGGTCAGTACCGAACTTCTGAAGTGGTACCGGGACCTGATCCGCTTCGGTGCCGAACAGGTGGTACTCAAGTTGAACGAGCGGTTGGATCGTCTGGAAGCGGTGGTTCCGATGGCGGCGGCGCGAATGCGGTCCGCCATTGCTGCCGCGGCGTGAGCCGGTTCTTGGCGGCCATGCTGGCGATGGGCCGGTATGGGGAACGGAGCTGGCTCGGGGATCAGGTGCCCTGGCCATCAATGCCGGGCAGTGCCGGGCGTTCGGCCGTTCCGGCCCAGGCGCATCACCGGCATTCTGGCGGCCGGCCAGCGTTGTTCACTGTGCCAGGGGCGCCACGGCTTGGTGCCAGTCGGTGGCCTGCTCGTAGGCGTGGGCGGCGTTGAGGAGGGTGGCTTCGCCAAAAGGTTTGCCGAGCAGTTGCAGCCCGATGGGCAGCTTTGGTTCGCGGGTGAAGCCGCACGGCAAACTGATGCCGCAGATGCCGGCAAGGTTGCAGGAGATGGTGAAGATGTCGGAGAGATACATCTGGATCGGATCGCCGGATTTTTCGCCCGCGCGGAAGGCGGCCGTGGGCGTCGTCGGCGTCACGATCAGGTCCACCTTCTCGAAGGCCTTGAGGAAGTCCTGCCGGATGAGGGTGCGGACTTTTTGGGCGCGCAGGTAGTAGGCGTCGTAGTAGCCGCTGCTCAGGACGTAAGTGCCGAGAATGATCCGCCGCTTGACCTCCGGGCCGAAGCCGGCGCCGCGGGTCTTGCAGTAAAGCTCGAAGGGGTCGGCGCCCTCCACCCGCAGGCCGTAGCGGATGCCATCGAAGCGGGCGAGATTGGCGCTGGCTTCGGCCGTGGCCACGATGTAATAGGTTGCCACCGCGTACTCCGTGTGGGGCAGGGAGATCTCCACCACTTCGGCGCCGAGCCGCTGCAACTGGTCGATGGCCGCCCGCACGGCCGCGCTGACCTCCGGATCGAGCCCTTCGATCATGTATTCCCGGGGCAGGCCCAGCTTGAGGCCCTTGATGTCGCCGGTCAGCGCGGCGGCGTAATCCGGCACCGGTTCGGGCACGCTGGTCGAATCCCGCTCGTCGTGCCCGCTCAACACCCCCAGCATCGTGGCGGCGTCGCGGACAGTTTTGGTGAAGGGACCGATCTGATCGAGGGACGAGGCAAAGGCGACAAGGCCGTAGCGGGAGACGCGGCCATAGGTCGGTTTGAGACCCACGCAACCGCAGAGGGCCGCCGGTTGGCGGATGGAGCCGCCGGTGTCCGAGCCGAGGCTGGCGAGGCATTCGTGGGCCGCCACCGCCGCCGCGGAACCGCCGGAGGAACCGCCCGGGATGCGGGTTGGGTCCCAGGGATTGCGCGTGGTGAAAAAGCCCGAGTTCTCCGTCGAGCTGCCCATGGCGAATTCGTCCATGTTCAGCCGGCCAAACACGATCGCGCCCGCCGCGCGCAGCTTTTCGGTGACGGTGGCGTCGTAGGGCGAAACGAAGTTGCCGAGGATTTTCGAGGCGCAGGTCAGGGGATGGTTGCGCACGGCAATAACGTCCTTCATGGCCACCGGCACCCCGAGCAGCGGTTTGCCGGCGGCGTCGCGGGCCAGCTCGCGATCGGCGGCGTCGGCTTGCGCCAGAGCATCCTCGGCATCGAGGTGCAGGAAGGCCTTCACCAGCGGGTCCACACGCTCGACCTGATCCAGACAGGCCCGGGTGATCTCGCGCGCGGAG
>DATLZF010000516.1:0-3737 GCA_035574135.1 Candidatus Methylomirabilota bacterium | reverse complement strand
AAAGGATGGTGGAGCCGAAGTCCACGCCAGCGGCGGCCCCGGCCAGATTGAGAGCCTCACGGCCGATTCCCTGCACGCTCACCACGAGGTCGCCTTCTCGTCTGGTCGCATCGAACGGTCCTCGCGCCGTCCATTCCGCGAGCACGGTGCCGTCCCTCTCCACTTTCCCGTCCAGCGCCTTGAGTTCGGCGGGGGTGACATCAAGGGTCAGGGCGGCTGCCAGGCCACGGGCTGCTTCGGCAGCACCCGAGGCTTCCTGGATTTCCAGGCGGCCCTGGCCGCGGGCGGCGGCGGGGTAAAGCCCGGCCGTCAGCCCAAGCGTAAACGCCGCCGTGCACCGCCCGTGGGCGGCGAGGTTCGTCACGGTCGAGGTTTGATCAAACTTCCACGCCGCCGCGAATGCGAGCCGGGCCTCCTGGCCGTTGCGGACGTTTTCGAGGGCGAGGTTGCAGCCGGAGATTTCCGCACGCGCCCGACGGCCTGCCGGCCGCTCGATCGACACCCGCAGTGTCGCGTTGGTGATGAGCAGAAGTCGGAGATCCACCTCCGGAGGCGATCCGGAAGAAGGAGCCGGCGGTGGGGAATCCTGGCCGGCGCCGCTGGACAGAAGCGGGTCGAGATTGGTGGAACCGTCCGCCTTCACCACCAAATTCACCACGGGCGCGACCACGGCGATTTCTTCAACCCGAATTCTTCCGCCAAGCATATCCATCAGCGAGTAGCGGACGCGCATCTCCCCGACAGCAAGGAGCGGTTCTCCCGCATCGGGCTCGATGCGCAAGTCGTGCAGCACCAAGCGAGAGAAGGGACTCAGGGCGGCGTCGGCGACGGTGACCCGGGCGCGCAGAGCCTCGCCGACCCGAGGCAGGATTACCGATTTGAGAAAGAAGGAACTGGTCACGGTGAGGTAGCAGGCCGCCAGCAGCAGGACCAGCCCCGCGAGGCCGAAGAGGAATCGGCGCAGCCGGAGCCGGCGCCGCGCCGTGGCACCGGTCGTGTTCGTTTCGTTCATGTCAGTCGGCATTCAAAGCCCGGCCGTGGGGAACGGCAAGGGATTCTCTCGCCGCCGGACCCGAACCCAACGGCAACACGAGATGGGCGCGCTTGACCCGAACGCCGTAGTGTCATTGAGTTGCGCACATGCAAACGGATCGATGGCCCCGCAGAGCCCGGCGGGCGCTTCCAGTGGTGCAACGGCTTGGGGGTCGGCAGTTGCCACTGCAGCCCCTCGCCGGGAAGCTCACGAAGGGCGGCTTCGAGCCGGCCGGCGATCACACCCGGGAGCAGCCGTCCGAGGCATGAGTGCGAAGCGAACCGCCACGAAGAAGAAGGTGCTCATCGTCGATGACCACCCCATCATGCGGCAGGGACTGGCCCAGTTGATCAACCACGAGCCCGACCTCGTCGTCTGCGCGGAAGCCGAGAACGCGGGGCAGGCACTCGAGGCAGCCGATCAATCCCATCCCGACCTCGCCATCATCGACATTTCGTTGACGGGTCGCAACGGTCTGGAGCTGATCAAGGACCTGCGTGTTCGGCACCCCTCGTTGCGGATGCTGGTCATGTCCATGCATGACGAGTCGCTCTATGCCGAGCGGGCGCTGCGAGCCGGCGCCCGCGGCTACATCATGAAACAGGCTGGAGGGCGCATGCTCATGGAAGCCATCCGCCGCATCCTGGCCGGACAGATCTACGTCAGCGACAAGATGTCGGCCCGCATCGTCGAATCGTTTGCCGGCCAGAGATCGACTGCGGCCCGTCAGGGAGTGGAGGGATTAACCGATCGCGAGTTCGAGGTTTTCCAGTTGATTGGGCAGGGGCGGGGCACACGACAGATCGCCGAGCAATTGAACCTTAGCGTGAAGACCGTCGAGGTACACCGGCTGCACATCAAGGAAAAGCTCCAGATCGCGGACGCGCCCTCGCTGGTCCGCTTCGCGGTGCGGTGGGTGGAATCGCAGCAGGCGGGATAACGGGCGCCAAGCGGGGGGGGGCGGGCGGTTGCCAGCGGGGCAACCATTTTTCGTTTTTTCTTATGAAGTGAATTAACAGGAGTTGTCTTTGTTTTCGATCCCAGCTAGATTCCTGTCACATCGTCCGCCTCCGGCTCGCGTGACCTTCCGGGTCCTCGGGAGTTCAGGGGGAAGGGACCGACGCCGGGGGCGCACCGCCTCCGGGGAAAGGGCAGCCATGAGTAAAGTGACGCAGTTCAAACAATGGATCAGCGCGCATCCGGATCTCTTTCTCGACCTGGTGCGCATCTACGTGGGCACCGGTCTCTTCGTCAAGGCCGTCCACCTCATGAATCATCGCGAGCATCTGTTGAACGTCATTGAGCAGGCCGGGCCACTGATGATTGCGCCCGTTGCCCTGGCGCACTATGTCCTGGCGGCGCATCTGGCCGGAGGTGTGTTCCTCGCACTGGGGCTCATCACCCGCGTGGCCGCGTTGGTGAACATTCCCGTGCTCGTCGGCGCGGTGTTCTACGTTTACATGCCGCAGGTGATGGCCATCGAGCCGCGGCAGCACCTGGAATTCTCGGCGCTGGTGCTCTTCCTTCTCGTGCTGCTGGCGGTTTTCGGCGGAGGTCGGGTGTCTGTCGATCACGCGTTGGAAAGGCGGCTCGCAGCGGCGACCGGAGGGGCCACGCCCGCAGCTTCACGCAGCTAGGGACGAGGGGCCGCGTTGACGGCCGGCCTTTGCGGTCTTGTGCCCTCGGTCGGGAGGACTCGGTCCGAGGGGGATCGGAAGTGCCGGTCGTTGTCCGGGCAGGGGCGCGAGGGTGGCCGACGGCCATCCAGCGCGTCTGGCTCCTGCGCGCATCCCCGATGCAAAAGCGCGGCACCGGGGCAGGGTTCATCCCCGGCCGCAGGCCCCCCACTCGAACGGGTCCGCAAGTTCGCATCCGCGCAGAGGGCCGCGCGCCTGACTTGCCTCCGGGCGCGGGATGGTGCTCCATCGGGCGGTGAAATCACTGACCGAGCACCTTTGGTTCGAGGTTCCCGACCGGCGCGGCTTCGTCAACATCACCAACACCGTCGAGCAGTTGGTCCGCCGCAGCGGCGTGAAGGAAGGGCTGTGTCTTGTCAACGCCATGCACATCACCGCGTCGGTGTTCATCAACGACGAGGAGGACGGGCTGAAACACGACTACGAAGTGTGGCTCGAGAAGCTCGCACCGCATGCCCCCACCTCGCAGTATCAGCACAACCGCACGGGTGAAGACAACGCCGATGCCCATCTGAAGCGCCAGATCATGGGGCGGGAAGTCGTCATCGCCATCACCGATGGCAAGCTCGACTTGGGCCCGTGGGAGCAGATCTTTTATGGCGAATTCGACGGGCGCCGCCGAAAGCGGGTCCTCGTGAAGATCATTGGAGAGTAACGGCCATCCCGACTTCTGCGGCGCCGGGTCGCAGCCGCACTCCAAGTCGTCGCGGTCTGGGGGGCGTTTTTCGGCGCAGCCCCCCGGTGAAAGGGGCTGGTGGCCGCATGCCCAAAGCCGGGACAATCGTCTTCGGACGGCATGGTCCCTGTGGCGAGCCTCGGCTCTTGGCCAAGTTTGCCACCGCTCACCACCAGGACTCGAAGCAGGCTTTAGGGAAAGCTGGGTAGATCGTGACCCCGGTGGTGGGGGGAAGGCAAGTAGAGGTGGTGGCGTTTGGAGAGGTTGAGCGGGCGCCAGTTCAACACCGCCCCGGCCAGCGCCGGGGCCTGGGCCTGGAGGATTTGCAGCG
>DATLZF010000515.1:0-8031 GCA_035574135.1 Candidatus Methylomirabilota bacterium | reverse complement strand
CGCGTGGCCCTGGCCCTGGCCAAGCACCGGCTCATGACGGCCCGGTTCGATTACCACCAGCTCCGCCCCGTGAACGACGAGGACCTGGCGCGCAATCCGCGCGGCACGTGGCTCACCGACCCGACGGGCCAGGTGCCCGGCAAGGCCACCTTTGCGTGCAAGACGGTGCCGCACATCACCCTCAAGAGCATCGCGCGGAACACCTCGCTGGATCCCATCTTCGCCAAACACGAGCCGATCCTCGCCGAGAAGCTGGCGGAGTTGAACCGCAGATTGACGCAGATGGGCGCAGATGAAGGACGGAGGCTGAGAGAGAAGCTGGTGGAAAAGCTCATCGCCAAGCACCGCGAGCAGGGCGCCAATGCCGTGACAGACGCCGACCAGCGCCGCTGGCTGCTGCCCGGCACCGATCCCGGCCTGATCCGCTCCTTCCCCGCCCGCGCCCCGCTCAAGGGCCTCACGCCGAAGCAGGCCAAGGCGTATCAGGACGCCATCCCCGCCGGGGAATGGAAGGAATGGGAGGTGCCTTTTGACACCGATACCGATTGGCCGAAGCCGCTGGCGGACGCGCTCACCGCCTACCGCGCGGCGTGGCGGGCGAAGATGGACGAGGTGAACGCCTGCATCGCCGCCAATGCGGAGATGGAGGAGCTGGTGGACAAGCCGGAGATCGTGAAGGGCGTGGTGCGGGTGAGCGGCCCGTTCACGATGGAAGGCGTCATCGCCGTGGAAGACGGTCCCGACCAGCGTGAGGCTGGACCCGGCTTCGGCGGCGCGCCGGAGGAGTTGGAGGCTTTCGATGGCGATGCGGCGGTGCAGAACGCCGAGGCGCATCTGGACAAGATCATCCGGCTGCTCAAGGCCAGCGGGGTGGATTTTCCCGGCAACAAGAACATGAAGTTCAGCCGGCTGGATCCCGTGAGCGGCGCGTCACTCATCCACGCCGAGGGCGAGTGGGAAGGGAGCGCGGGCGTCCCGCCCGCGAGCGAGCAACAACGCGGGCAAGATGCCCGCGCCCCTAAGGATGCCCGCCATCCCGAGCGCCGTGTAGCGGTGAGCATCGGGCCGGAGGTGGGCAACCTGACGGCCATGCAGGTGGAGGACGTGATTCGCGACGCCAACCGCAAAGGCTACGACGACGTGGTGTTTGCCGGCTTCGGCTTCGACGCGGCGGCGCAGGACGCCATCGAGCGCACGAGCCATCCGAAGCTGCGCTTGCACATGGCGCTGATCCGCCCGGACGTGGCGATGGGCGACCTGCTCAAGACGCAGCCCGGCAGCCAGCTTTTCACCGTCTTCAGCGCGCCGCGCGTGAAAGGCCCGACGAAGCAGGCGGACGGCGAGTATGTCGTCGAGGTCGAGGGCATGGATGTGTATGACCCGGTGAGCAACACGCTGTTCCCCACCGACAGGGAGCGCATCGCCGCGTGGTTTCTGGACACGGATTACGACGGGCGGACGTTCTGCATCTGCCAGGCGTTTTTCCCGGACAAGAGCAAGTGGGCCAAGCTGGCGAGGGCGCTGGGGGACGCGGGCGTGGTCAACGAGGAGGCCTTCGAGGCGCTGAGCGGGCTGAAGAGCCTGCCGTTTCCCCGTCCGGAACGGCTGAAGGCGAACCAGAAGTGGCAGGTGGCGGTGAAGGTGATTGATCCGCGCGGCAACGAGGGGCTGCGGGTGTTGACGCCGGAGGACGGGAAATGAACCCGCGCATGAACAAGCGGCAGAGGACTGCCGCACTCCAAGACGCTTCGCGTGGTTCAGCGGCTTCCGAAAAGGCGCCGGCTTTTGGACTGCGCCAGTCCTCTGGCGCTATTCCGCGGTCAAGCTCACCACTCCGGCGCAACCTCGAAATCGTCGCTCACCTGAATCTTATCCACCTTGAAGCGATAGATGGCTTCCACCATGGCCGCCGAAGCCTCGCGCTCGAACCGGGCCGCCGAGCACCACGGATACTGATTGGCCACCGGCACAAGCCCGTGCTTGACCGGGTTCTGATGGACGTAATTCAAACGCGCCAAATAGGATTTCTGGTAGGTCAGCCGCGTGTCCCAAAAGTTGAACCACACCTGCCGGCCCGGCGTTTTGTCGAGCTTGTTGACCCACTCAGCGGTCTTGACGTGCAGCACGCTCAACATGTCAGAGAGATTGGAGGCATCAGGCGCATCAGCCGGCGAGTGTGCGACAAAGTGGTAGTGGTTGGAGAACACCGCCCACGCCTCGAGTTCCCAACCGAAATCCCGCGTCACCGTGAGCAAACCACGATGCAAAACCTGGAGACGCTGCCGGCCGCGGAAGCTGTGCGCTTTGTCAAACGTGCTGGCCGTGACGAAATAAGTTCCCTGCGCACTGAGTTGATGCGTGGGCGCATGCGGCCACGGCGGGCAAGGCTCGGGCATGGCGGAAGATTATCGGTTGGATTCATTGGAGGCGAGTCCCGATGGGAAAGCGGCAGAGGACTGCCGCACTCCAAAACGCTTCGCGCGATTCGGAAGCGCCGGACGATGCGCCGGCTTTTGGACTGCGCCATTCCTCTGGCACTTTGGGAGGTGGGCCATGCCTGAAATCCAAATCCCCATCCAGCCGGTCGAAAACCCGATCCTCTGCTCGCCCTACAAGGAGCCGGACCAGCACTGGCTTTACGACACGAAGACCGGCATCCCGAGCAAGTCGCCCGGACGCCGCCCGGCGAGCTATTGGTTCAAGACCGAACGCACCGGCGCGGCTCAGCGCGACCTCTTCGCGGAAGAAGAGCGCGACGACCTGCCGCTGGTCAACGCGCTGCGCGAAGACGTGCGGCGTTGGCGGGAGTCGGGCTGGGAAAACGCCAGCGAGACGACGAAGAAACTGCTGCGCCACTGGTGGCGCGAGGATCGCCCGCGGCGGCTGTTCTTCTGCCAGATCGAGGCGGTCGAGACCATCATTTACCTGCGGGAGATCCTGGCGCTGGGGAAGAAGCCGCGCTGGACGCCGAAGCTGACGCTGGAGGATTTCCGCACGCTGAGCGAAGGACGCAACCCGCGCCCGAACGAGTGGGTGGCGAAAGTGGCGCAACACCCGAAGCTGGTGGACATCCCGAACGAGGCCGGTCTCAAGCCCATCACTCGCTACGCCTGCAAGATGGCGACGGGCAGCGGCAAGACAGTGGTGATGTCCATGCTCATCGCGTGGGCCTTCTGCAATCGCGGCACCAAGCCGGGCGATCCGCGCTTCCCGCGCCGGGCGCTGGTGCTGTGCCCGAATCTCACGATCAAGGAGCGGCTGAGCGTGCTGCGGCCCGGTGATCCGGGCAACTATTACGAGAAGTTCGACCTCGTGCCCTCGACGCTGCGCACCGAACTGGCGAAGGGCAAGGTGCTGGTGACGAACTGGCACTGGCTGGCGCCGGAGGCCGAGGTGCAAAACGTGGGCGGAGCGCCCATCGTGAAGCTGGGGCCGGAAAGCCACGAGGCCTTTGCACGAAACCGCCTCGGCGACCTGTGGGACGACGAGCCGCTCATGGTGCTGAACGACGAGGGCCACCATGCCTACCGCCCCGCGCCCGTTCCCGAAGGCGACACGCTGACAGCCGAGGAAAAAGCCGACCGCGAAGAGGCCACCGTGTGGGTCAGCGGGCTGGACAAGCTCAACGCCGCCTGCGGCATCGCGTTCTGCGTGGACTTGTCGGCCACGCCGTTTTACCTGCACGGCAGCGGTTACCCGGAGGGTTCGCCGTTCCCGTGGATTGTGAGCGACTTTTCGCTGGTGGACGCCATCGAGAGCGGCATCACGAAGATCCCGCGGTTGCCGGCCATCGACAACACGGGCCGGCCCGACCCGAAGTATTTCAAGCTGTGGGATCACATCATTCGCGACCTGAAGCCCGGCGAAAAACTCACCGGTGGCAAGCCGAAGCCGGCGGTGGTTTATCGCAAGGCGGAGGATGCCCTGCTCACGCTGGCGGGCGAATGGAAGCAGAAACTCGAACAGATCACGGCCTCCGCGCCCGGCCAGGACCGCACGCCCCCGGTGATGATCGTGGTGTGTGACAACACGGACATCGCGAAGGAGTTCTACCGCGCCATTTCCGGCGAAGAGACCATCGAGGCCGACGTGCCGGACGACGAGGAGGACGACGACGAAACGCCAAAGCGCCGGAAGAAGAAGGAAAAGGCCAGGAAGCACTACGGCGCGGGCCTCTCCGGTTTCCCGGAGCTGTGGAACCGCCACGGTGCCGAGGTAACGCTGCGCATTGATTCCAAGCTGCTCGCCGCCGCTGAAAGCGAGGACCCCAACACGACGAAGACCGAAGCGGCCGAGGAACTGCGGAGGATTGTCTCGACCGTGGGCCGCGTGGGCGAAGCCGGTGAGCGCATCCGCTGCGTGGTGAGCGTGAACATGCTCAGCGAGGGCTGGGACGCGAACAACGTGACGCACATCCTCGGCCTGCGCGCTTTTCACAGCCAGCTCCTCTGCGAACAGGTCGTGGGACGCGGCTTGCGCCGGATGGATTACGCGCCCGATCCGGCCACGGGACTGCTGACCGCGGAATACGTGGACATCTTTGGCGTGCCGTTCTCCCTCATCCCGTTCAAAGGCCGCGAGCCGGGCGGCGGCCCGCCGCCGGAGGATCGCCCGAAACACGAAGTCATGGCGCTGCCGGAACGGAAGGCCTTCGAGATTCGTTTCCCGGTGGTCGAAGGCTACGTCGTCTCGCTCAAGCGCCATTTGGTGAAGTGTGATGTGAGCAAGGTCGAGCGCACGAAGCTTGACCCGTGGACCACCCCGACCGCCGCCTTCGTCCGCCCGCAGGTCGGCTACCAGATCGGCCACGCCAGCGCGCACGGCGGCTTCGGCTTCAATTTGGTGAACCGCCAGGCATACTACGACTCGGTTCACCCTCAGACCATCGAGTTTGAAATCGCGCGCGAGATCGTGCGGGCGCTCACGGAAGCCGCTCATCCGGGCAAGGAGCGGCTGCGGTGCGTCAGCCGCAGCGCGCTCTTTCCGCAGGTGCTGCGCATTGTGCAGAGCTACATCCGCGAGCGCGTCGAGTTCAACGGGCTGCATCCGTGCGAAGTGGGCTTGCAGACCTACGCGCAGCGCATCGTCGGCCTGCTCACCGCCGCCATCACGCCGGACGACACGCAGGGCGAGGCTCCGCTCCTGCCCCGGCTGAACCGCTCCATGCCCATCGGCAGCACGGAGCGCGTGCATTTCAAAACCGTGAAGCCCGTGCAGGTGACCGGCGCGAGCCACCTGAACTTTGTCGCGTGCGATACCAACTCGTGGGAACAGGCCGCGGTGTTCCAACTCGAAAAGCTGGCGCAAGAGGGCGTGGTCCATTGCTACGCGAGGAATGACCACCTGGAGTTCAACATCCCCTACGAGCTTTACGGCCAGCCGCACGCCTACGAGCCGGACTTCATCGTGCGGCTCCGCAACTCGGTGCAGGTCGTTCTCGAAATCAAGGGCAAGCCGCACGAGGACACTGACGCCAAGCACCAGGCCGCGCGGCGCTGGGTGTCCGCGGTGAATCACTGGGGCCGGCTTGGCGTGTGGGACTTTCTGGTCTGCCGCGAGCCGCAGCGGCTGGGTGAGAAGCTGAGAAAGCTCGTCGCGGCCGAGCCGGCCTGCGCCTGAGCTGCGCAGTCAATTTCAGCGCGCGACCCGGAACAGCGCCCGGCGGAGCGGCCGCTGCCGGCTTCGTCGGCCCGGTTGCCGCCCGGAGCGCGACTCGGCGCCGGAGCTTTGGGCTCAGGCCCTGCGCCGGCGGATGGGTTCAGTGCCGTTGCCAATGGCATTGAGCACTGTGGCATGCCACACCGCCGGACAACGACTCGCGGCGGGGGACGTGCGAGATTTTCCGCATGGCGATCCTCGGCAACCTGCGTGACCTCATCCAGCGTGGCTCGTTGCCGGAGGCGATGTTTCCGGAGTGGCGGCGGGAGTCGGAGGAAGCGGAGCAAACGGACCGGCGTCGGCCTCTCACGCCGGCGCCACGGAAAAGCGGTGTAGCGTTTTCCCTTCAAGGTTGATGAAGGTCACGGTCGCCTTCTCGGGGGTGACATCCAATTGCGCGTGGCCGGAGTCCGGCCAGAAGCGTTCGTAGCCGGTTTCCGCCCGGGTAAACTTCCACGGAGCGCCGCAGCTTCCGGGCAGGGTGTAGTGGATCCCGTCCACCACATCGTCCACGAAGACATGGTCGTGGCCGTAGAAGAAGATCTGGACCTTGTGTTTCTTCATCAGGGCGTGGATGCGGGCCTGCTCGCCGGTGTTCCAGGCGCGGGCGCCCCCACGGCCGTAGCCGGTGTTCAGCGGATCGCCCGCGTTGCCGCCGGCCGGATGGTGCATGCACACGAAGCGGTACCGCTCCGTCGCCTTCTGCAACGTCGCTTCCAACCACGCCATCTGCCGTTCGCCCAGGGTCCATTCCTCGACCCGGTTTACGTCGGACATGAGGCTCGGGAGCTTGTCGGGCTGGGAGGGCTTGGAATACGTCTGGATGTTCAGGATGACGTAGAGCGCATCCCCCCAAGTGAAGGCGTAGTAATCCTCCCCCTCGCTGCCGCCCTGGGGGTAGGTAAGGTGGTTCGGCCCGGGCAGGAGGGCGCGGCGCACGGCGGCCACGGTCTGGATGCTCGCCTCGGGGAACTTGCCGCTCTCGCCGGCCCAGTTCCCGATGACGGCAAAATGCGGCAAGTGCCGGGACAACGGAGCGATCTGCCGCCGGTAGCGCGCGTAGGCGGCGATGGCACCGCCGGCGTTCCGCTGCGGATACTCGCGTGACCCGGCCCAGGCGACGTTGTCGCCGAGGTCCAGAACAAAGTCCGCCGTGACGCGGGAGGCGTTCTGGACCACCCGGTCCAGCGTCTGCGCCGGCGTGCTGTTCGGCGGGAAGTAACCCGCGTGCGGGTCTGTGAGCAACAGGACGGTGTAGCTGGCCGGACCGGGACGCTGGGTGCGAAACGTGCCGGCAGCCGCCTCGCGGAATGTTGCCTCGGTGCCGGGCTTCATCGCGATGCGATACTCGTACCGAGTCGCGGCAGATAACCCCTTCACGTTCCAGTCCAGCAGTTCATGATTTGGAGCGCGCGTCGCGAGGGGGTGCCGTTGCCAATCTTTCGCGCCTTCGGCACGCAGCTCGAGGTATGCCTCGGCGGCCTGATCTCCATTGACTGCCGTGATGCGGATGGAGGTTTCCGTGGGACGCGACAGCAGCGGAGGAAGGGTCAGGAGACCGACGGAATCTGCGCCGGATGCCGGTTCGGCCGCACTTGCGGGCACATCGGCAACCACGAGCGCGGCCGCGGCTGCGGAGGAAGAGCGAAGGAACTCCCGGCGGGAAAGCCGCTGCAGCCACGCTCGCTGTTCCGGTGTCACGGCTGTGAAAATGGGACGCCACCGCGGAAAATGCAAGTTTGCCGGGCCGTTCATCGTGCCCGGCACTTCCGATCACGGCCCTTTCCGTCAGGGCGATGGACGGGCGAGGTGGTACCGTGGTAGGCTGCGGCCCTCATTGCATGAATGCACCGGCTCCCTATCGCGCCAAAGTCCATTACGACGAGGCCAGGTCGCAAAAATACAACCACCGACCCGAATGGCGGCACCGGCAGGAAATGGCCCTGCTGGAGCCCGCCCTTAAAGCATTCCCACGCGGCGCCAGCGTGCTGGACGCGCCGTGCGGGGCCGGGCGCGTCTCCGTCCGGCTGGCCGAACTGGGTTTGCAGCCGACGGCGGTGGACATCAGCGAGCCCATGCTGGAACTAACCCGCGAAAAGCTGGAGCCGCACGGGGCCGCGGACCGGGTGCAGAAGGGGGACCTGGAGCGGCTCCCGTTTCCTGACCGACACTTCGACGGCGCGGTCTGCTTCCGCTTCTTCAATCTTCTTCCCGAGGATGTGTTCCGCCAGCGGGTCATCGGAGAGCTGTGTCGCGTGAGCCGGCAGCGGGTGGTGATCTCGTTCAACCATCCGGTGTCGCTGCACAACCTGAAGCGCTGGTTCGAGCGCCGGTTCAAGGGACGGCCGCGGCGGAACTGGACCATTCACCCCG
>DATLZF010000514.1:0-4275 GCA_035574135.1 Candidatus Methylomirabilota bacterium | reverse complement strand
TACACCTCGACCCGCCGAACCGGCCAGGACAACGACATCTACATCATGGACCCCGCCGCGCCGCCCTCGGACAAGCTGGCCTTCCAGGTCAAGGGCGGTGGTTGGAGCGTGCAGGATTGGTCGGCGGACGAACAGCAACTGCTGCTGATGGAGTATGTGTCCATCAACGAGAGCCATCTCCACCTGGCGAGCGTCGCCACGGGCGCGATCACACCCCTTTTCCCCAAGTCCGACGCCCGGGTTTCCTTTTCCCAAGCCCGCTTTTCGCGCGACGGCCGCTCAATCCTCGTCGCCACCGACCGGGAGTCCGAGTTTCGGCGTCTGGCCCGGGTGGACTTGACAACGAAGGCCTTCACCTATCTCACCGACCACATCCCGTGGGACGTGGACGAATTCGAGCTGTCGCCCGATGGCCGCATCATCGCCTTCATCACGAACGAGGACGGGGCCGGTGTGCTGCGTCTGATGAATGCGCAGTCCGGCAAGGAACTGCCCCGGCCGAAGTTGCCGCTGGGCATCCCGTCCAACCTGGACTGGCACGAGAACGGACGCGACCTCGCCTTCAACCTCACCTCCGCGCGATCGCCCGCGGACGTGTACTCGCTCGACATCAGGTCCGGTCGCGTCGAGCGCTGGACCGAGAGCGAAACAGGGGGGTTAAACCCGCTGGAGTTTGTGGAACCCGAGCTGATCAAACTGAAAAGCTTCGACGGCCTGCCGGTGTCGGCCTTCGTCTATCGCCCCGATCCGAAGAAGTTCCCCGGGCGCCGTCCGGTCATCGTCAACATCCACGGCGGTCCCGAGAGCCAGTCACGCCCCGGGTTCATGGGCCGGCACAATTACTATCTGAACGAACTGGGCATCGCCCTCGTGGTGCCCAACGTGCGCGGCTCCAGCGGCTACGGGAAGACGTTCCTCACCCTCGACAACGGTTTCAAGCGCGAGGATTCCGTGAAGGACATCGGCGCCTTCCTCGACTGGATCGCCCGGGACCCCGCCCTCGAGCCGGGGCGGGTGGCGGTGATGGGCGGCAGTTACGGTGGCTACATGGTGCTGGCGTCGCTGATGCATTTTGGCGACCGCCTCCGGTGCGGCGTCGATATCGTCGGCATCTCGAACTTTCTGACATTTCTCAAGAACACCCAGGACTACCGACGCGACCTCCGCCGGGCCGAGTATGGCGACGAGCGGGATCCGAAAATGGCCGAGTTCCTCGACCGCATCTCGCCCACCCGCAACGTGAGCCGCATCCGCAAGCCCCTGTTCGTGGTGCAGGGCCTGAACGACCCCCGCGTGCCGGTGACCGAGGCGGAACAGATGGTCAAAGCCATCCGGGAGAACCCGGCCGGCGGCGGCGGCGGCGTGGTGTGGTATCTCCTGGCCAGGGACGAGGGCCACGGCTTCGCCAAGAAGAAGAACGCCGACTTTCAGTTCCTGAGCACGATCCTCTTTCTCCGCGAACACCTGCTGAAGTAGAGGATCAGAGCAACCGCGCCTGCTGTCCTTCGGCGGGCTTCAAGCCCAGCCGTTTGAAACTCAGTTCCGTGGCCACACGGCCCTGGGGCGTGCGCTTGAGATAGCCTTCCATGATCAGGTACGGCTCGTACACCTCCTCGATCGTGTCCGGTTCCTCGCCCACCGCGACGGCCAGGGAGTTCACGCCCACCGGACCACCGCCGAACTTCACGATCACCGCCTCGAGAATGCGCTTGTCCATCTCGTCGAGCCCGTTCTCGTCGATTTCGAGAATGGCCAGGGCGCGATCGGCCAGTGCCGCGGTGACGCGCCCATCGCCGCGCACCTGGGCGTAATCGCGCACGCGCCGGAGCAGGTTGTTGGCGATGCGCGGCGTGCCCCGGCTGCGGCGGGCGATCTCCATGGCGCCGGCCTCCTCGATCTCGATGTTCAACAGCCGGGCGGCGCGGATGACGATCTTCTGGAGTTGCGCCGCGTCGTAGTAATCGAGCCGCTCGCGCACGGGGAAGCGCGTCAGCAGCGGCGCCGTGAGCAGCCCGCTGCGCGTGGTGGCACCGATGAGCGTGAAGCGCGGCAGGTTCAACCGCACGCTGCGCGCGTTCGGCCCCTGGTCGATGATGATGTCGAGTTTGAAATCCTCCATCGCCGGGTAGAGGTATTCCTCGATCGTTTTCTGGAGGCGGTGAATCTCGTCGATGAAGAGCACGTCGCCCTCTTCGAGATTGGTCAACAGGCCGGCCAGGTCGCCGGCCTTTTCGATGGTGGGGCCGCTGGTGCTCTTGAGATTCGTGCCCATGGCCTTGGCGATGATGTTGGCCAGGGTGGTCTTGCCCAGGCCGGGCGGGCCGCTGAGGAGGATGTGATCGATGGCCTCGCCACGCTGCTTGGCCGCCTGGACGGTGATTTCGAGGCGTTCCTTGACCTTGGCCTGACCGGTGAAATCGGAGAACAGCGCCGGCCGCAGCGTCATCTCCAGCGCCGCGTCCGGCTTGGTCAACACATCGGAAACCAGTCGCTCGGGCATCGCCCGTGAAGGATGCGGACGCCGCGCGACAGCGACAAGGGAAAAGACCCGGCGCTCACGCCAGGATCTTCTTCACCACCTCCCCATGCACGTCGGTGAGGCGGAAGTCGCGACCCTGAAAGCGGTAGGTCAGCTTCTCGTGATCGAACCCGAGCAGGTGCAGGATGGTGGCATGCAGGTCGTGCACGTGCACCTTGTCGCGTGTGACGTGGAAGCCAAACTCGTCCGTTTCGCCGATCGTAATGCCGGGCTTCACGCCGCCCCCGGCCAGCCACATGGTGAAGGCTTGGGGATGATGATCGCGCCCGAGCTTGCGGCCAAAATCCGAGTTGGCCTCGACCATGGGCGTGCGGCCGAACTCGCCGCCCCAGATAACGAGCGTTTCATCCAGCAGGCCGCGGGCTTTCAAGTCCTGAATCAGCGCGGCGCAGGCCTGATCGGTCTTGCCGCACTGGTCGCGCACGCCCTTGGCGACCTCGCTGTGATGGTCCCACCCTTCGTGGAAGAGTTGCACGAAACGCACGCCGCGTTCGACAAGCCGGCGGGCGAGGAGGCAGTTCAGGGCGAAGCTGGGCTTACCCGGCTCGGCGCCATAGAGCTGGAGCGTCGCCGGCGATTCGCTGGCCACATCCATCAACTCCGGTGCGCTCGCCTGCATCCGGTAGGCCATCTCGAACTGGTTGATGCGGGTGGCGATCTCCGGATCGCCCATCGCCTCGAGTTGCTGCTCGTTGAGGGCCTTGATGACATCCAGCGTCCGGCGCTGCATCGAGTCGGTGATGCCGGCCGGGTTCGACAGGTAAAGCACGGGATCGCCGGATTTTCGAAACGGCACGCCCTGATACACGGTCGGCAGAAAGCCGCTGCCATAAAGCGCGGCGCCGCCGCTCAGGCCGCCTGCCGAGTTGAGCACGACGAAGCCGGGCAGGTTGCGCGACTCGCTGCCCAGGCCGTAAAGCGTCCAGGCGCCCAGGCACGGCCGGCCGAACAGCGTCGAGCCCGTCTGCATGAGCACCTGGCCGGGGGCATGGTTGAAAGCGTGGGTGTTCATCGAGCGGATGATGGCAATGTCATCCACCACCCGGGCCAGGTGCGGGAGCGCCTCGGAAAGTTCGGCGCCGCACTGGCCATGCCGACTGAACTTGAACTCGCTGGCGTACAGGGCCGCGTCCGGCTTGAGAAAGGCATACTTCTGCCCCATCAACACGTCCCGGGGAATCGGTTGGCCGTCGTATTTGCGCAGCGCCGGCTTGTGGTCGAACAAATCGAGCTGGCTGGGCGCGCCCCCCATGAAAAGGAAAATGACACTCCGGGCCCTGGGCGCGTGATGAGGCCGCCGCGGTGCGAGGGGATCAGCGGGTTGGGTCGCGCCGGCCGCCCGGCTCTCGCGCAGCAACGCCCCCAGCGCGATGGAGCCGAGCCCAAGACCGCACTGCCGGAAAAACCAGCGGCGGGCGACGAGGCGCGCATGCTCCTGGCGGAGCTCGCCAGCAAGAGTGAGCGGTCGAGTCATGGCCCGATTTATAGGCCAATGACGCCGCCGCGGCGAGGGGAAACTTGAACCCCCGAAACTCCCCCTCCGGCCGAAGAGGGCGGTTACCGGTCGGTCGGCAGATTGACGCGCGGGGGGAGAATAGGGAAAGCTGGGTAGATCGTGACCCCGGTGGTGGGGGGAAGGCAAGTAGAGGTGGTGGCGTTTGGAGAGGTTGAGCGGGCGCCAGTTCAACACCGCCCCGGCCAGCGCCGGGGCCTGGGCCTGGAGGATTTGCAGCGGG
>DATLZF010000513.1:0-8346 GCA_035574135.1 Candidatus Methylomirabilota bacterium | reverse complement strand
TCCCAAGAACCGCCAGCTCTACCGCCTGGTGGCCTCTTCCTACTTCGCAGGACTGTTCGCGATGGCGCTGGGCCGGGAGCTGGGAGATACGAACGCCGAGGAGTTGCTGGTCGTGGGCGTGCTGTCCCAATTGCCGCGGCTGCTCCTGGCGCACGCGTTCCCGGATCGGTACGCCGAAGTGGAGGCCCAACTCCAGACCGGACGGCTGACCCTCGATCAGGCCTGCCGCGACGTTTTCGGCGTCGGCTATCGCGAAGTGGCGGGCGAAGTGGCGCAGTTCTGGAACCTGCCCGAGCCCGTGGCAAAAGCCGTCCGCGGCGAACCCCGTACCGACGCGCTCGGAACCGTGTTACGAGAGTCGGCGCGACTGGCAGACCTGCTTTTCGGTCATAATGCCACTGCAACGGATTCGATGGCCACCAGCGAGCGGCGCCTGCGCCAGGCGCTCAACAAACCGGACTTCAAGCTGAACCCCTTCATCACCCGCACATGCGAAGAGGATCCGAACGTCGCGCGCTTTTTCCGCCTCGGGCCGGGCGACATCGCGAGGATGATCGAGAACGCGGGCTCCGGCCGATCCCCGGCGCCCGCCCCCCCCACCCCGCCACCGGCTGGTCCGGACTCGGCGCGACCGGCCGAAGCGCCGCCCGAGCCGGGGGTCCTGATCGGCCACTACCTGACCGACTTGATGGTCAGCATCCGTCGAGGCGCCGACATCAATCGCATCCTCTTGACGGCACTGGAGGCGATCTTCCGCTGCGTCCGCTCGGAGTGTGTGGTGCTGGCGTTTCGCGATATGAGCCGATCGACTCTGACCGGGCGGTTTCATCTCTCATCGCTGCCGCGCTTCCGCGCCACGGATTTTCGCATTGAATTGAGCGGAACGCCCTCGCCCCTCGCGCGGGCACTGACGCAACGCCAGACGGTCCAGCTCCGCGCCCGACAGGAAATGCCCGACTCGTGGCTGGAGCGAACGGGTCTGGATGGGGTGCTGGCCGTGCCCATCGAGGTGCGGGGCAACGCGGTCGGTCTTTGTGTCGTGGGGCGGAGGGATCCGGCGCTTTTCTCCGAACAGGAGCAGGTCTGGATCGAAGCCGTCGTCGGCCACGTCGTCACCGCCTTCGAGCGGGTCCGTCCCAAGTGACGGGCTCCCGTGCCCGCCGCCTGCCCGCTCCCACCACGGGGTGCGGCGGCGGGTGTCCGCGGCGCCCGTCGCCGCCCTGTCGCTTTTTCACAGGCTCATCTTCCCGGATCTTCCGGGCAGCAAATCCGGTAGAATTTCATCATCTCGTTCGCGGAGGTCGCATAAGGACTCTCGGGATCGGGGGTCACCGGCGTCCACGGGCCCTTGATGTTCGTGGCGCATTGCAGCGTTCCTCCACCCTCCCAACTGATGATGATGACGTCGCCCTCCCGTTGGATGTCCAAGGGGCCTCCGCAGGGAACCTCGGGCTTGACCGTCACATCGGGTTCGTCGATCAACGTCACAACGATTTCCTCGTGCAGGGCATTCCGGAAATCAATCACGGCGGGGAAGGAACTTGTGTAAATGGCCGACTTGCCCTGCTGCTGTTGCTGTTGACCCTGCTGGGTCTGGCTTTGCTGCCATTGCTGGTTGAACTGCCGGGCCACCTGGCTGACCAGTTGCGTCAGCGTCATGTTCGCCACCGTCGGCACGAGGATGGGGAAGTCGTTGATCGTGACGACGGCTCTTCCCCCGCCCCGAATGCGGCCGCCCGGGCGCAGTTCAAACATGATTCCTGAGATCTGCGCATCGTAGTCGCCGTTCGGCAGATCCGGATCCACGAAGTCGGAGAAAGCTTCGTGCAGTCCGGTGACGTCCTCAGGAGCCGGGCGCCAGGGCGACATGGAGAGCATCTGCCATGGCTTGCCGGGATCCGAACGGCAGTTCCTCAGCGGCCGGCAGTCCTTGCGAATCTTCAACCGGTCGGTCGCCGGGTCGTAGATGTAGCAGTCACGGTTCTCCTTGCCCGGATTGTGATTCGAGTCGTGGACGCACTGGTTGTTGTCGTGGCCGTGGTGCCCCTCGTAGTTGTACCACGTCACCGTCGTGAAGTTGCCGCGCTCGTCCAGGTGCTTCCAGCCGGCATTTTCGCCCCACAGGTAGATGCACTGGCCGATGGCGCGGCGCGTGCCGTCGGGCCGGATGAAATACAGGTGGTAGGAGCCGTTTTCACAGCGCAGTTCGACGGCATTGCCCGAGGCGTCGGTCATCCGGCTGATCAGCTTGTTGCCCGGCTCTGGCTTGCATGGCTCCGCGATGTTGATGTTTTTGTGCACCGTGGCCGGTCCCTGGAGCCGCACGGACTGATCGGGGTAGGCGAAGTGGTTGTAGAACAACTCCGGCTCGCCCAGGATGGTGACGCGCATCTCGTCGGGCAGCGCGTTGCGAATATCGACGATGTGCGGGTACACGGCGTCGTTGGTGGCGTGCTTGCCCTGTTGCTGCCGTTGCTGGCCTTGCTGCGTCTGATCCTGCTGCCAGCGCTGATTGAACTGCCGGGCCACCTGCCCGGCCAGTTGCGCCGGTGTCATGCCCCGGGTCGTCGGCACGACGATGGGATAGTTGTTGATTGCCAGCACCACCTCGCCGCCGCCGCGAATCGCGCCGAACAACTGGAGGGACGCTGTCTGGGCGTCATAATCGCCGTCCGGCACGGCCGGCCCGACCAGGTCGGCGAACAGGAGGTCAAGGGCCGCCAGCGTCGTGGGGGCCGGCCGCGGGTTGGAAACGCGCTGAATGTCCCATGGCAGGCCGTGATGGGAGAAGCCCGGCCATTGGGGATTCGGATTCAAGCCGCGATCATCCTTGCGCACGGTGAGTGTGTCGGTCGCCACGTCGTAGATGTAGCAATCCCGGTTCTCGCGGCCGTCCCCGTTCACGTCATGCACCGGACCACCGCTGTCGTGGCCGGTGTGCCCCTCGTAGTTGTACCACACGACGCGCTGAATGCGCCCCGCGCCGTCGAGAAACTTCCACCCGGCGTTCTCGCCCCACGGATAGACGCACTTCCCGATGATCTTCGAGGCGCCGTTCGGCCGGATAAAGCGCAGGATATACATCCCGTTCTGGCACCGGAGTTCCACCATATTGCCCGCGGTGTCGGTCATCTTGTCGATCAAATCGTTGCCCGCACCCGGCGGACATGGCCGGGCAATGTTGATGTTCATGTGCACAGGGAACTGCTCGGGGAACGTGACCGGCTGGCTGACGCAAATGGTCAGCAGACCCCACGTGATGGCCTGCCCATCGGCACGGCTGACCGTGATCTTCACCCGGCCATCGGATTGTTGGATCACCTCCACGTTGACCTCCGCCTGCGCCTGCTGACGGAAGGCGCAAACGATGATGTCCTTCATGCGGAGCGCGCACTCATAGGTGGAGCCCGCTCCAACAAATCGCGTGCGCGGCACGTCCGCATCGATCCCCTCCGTCGCCGTGTGGGCGCGTGCCGTCACCTGGACCAGGGTGTTGCCGGCCCAGTTGCCCCGGATGTAAGTGCAGAGCCGGCCATCGACGACCCGGCCCTCGAACCATTCCACGCCGAACCGTTGCTGGCTGGGGACCGCCACGAACTGGCCTGGATCCAGTCCGGCCTGACCGAAGCCCCGCCACACCCACGAGGGATCTTCCAAGACGATATCCGGGAAGGCCGGCGTGAACCGGCCCACATTGCCCTCGCCCCGGCCCACCATGATTCTCGTCGGACCGAGGTCAGTGAGTACGATTCCGACGCGGGCCAGGATCTGGGTTTCGGTGGCGGCAAGGGCCCGCATGGGCACGGCCGTGTCGCCCACCCGGCCCACCACGCAGAGATTGTCCGGATTGTTACCAAAGTTCCGCCCGCGGATGGTGATCACCTCGCCCTCGCCCGCCGTGCGCGGAAGAACCTCCGTGATGACCGGCACCGGCTTCGTCGGCCCGGGAATGGCGCAAACAGTGAACGCCCCGGAGACGATCTCGCCCTCCGGATACCTCACCGTGATCTTGGCGGTGTTGGTGCCGGCTTGATCCACGGAGCAAATGATGCGCACGCCCAATCTCTGGAAAAGCGCACACACCGGCCCGTCGCACAGGCGATACGCGGCGTCCAGCCAGTCGCCGCCGCTGCTCCAGGTAAACGCCGGCACGTCCACGTCGATGTCCTTCGCCGGTCCGGTCGTCTGGAAACGGCCGCTGATCTGGAACCGCGTGCAGGGCGGAAAACTGCCGACGATGAAGAGGCAGATTTGCCCGTCGGCCGCGGGCTGGCTGAAGAACCACCTTGTGCCCTGCGGGGGGTTGCGCGGGATCGGCGTGACCAACTGCTGGCTGGCGGCGCCCAACTCGGTGGCCTGGAGCGTCCACGCCGGGGCATCCACCGTCATGTCCGGAAAGGCCGGAGTAAAACCGCCTTCCGACCCCTCGCCCAAGGCCAGCATCACCTGCCCGGCGCCAAAGTTGGGCGGCACCTCGCCGACCACCGCGCGGACCTGCCCGTCCGTGGACGAGATGGAGCGCAAGGGCACCACCTGCCCGCCGTTGCGAATCACCACGCATTGATCGTTCGTATCGGTGCCGAAGCCCGAGCCGTTGATCGTCAGGATGCCGCCGGCGTTGACCGTCAGCGGTGTCACACTGGTGATGGTCGGCCGGGGCCGGGCCGAACGCACGCACACGATAAGAAACCCCTTGTGAATGTAGCCGCCGCGCAACCGGATCGTCAGTTTGGCCACGCCGCTGCCGGGTAGGACGGTGACTTCCTTCTGCAAGGAAAGGCCGGCTCGTTGTGAGAAGGGGCACAGAAGCGAGTCTGCGATTCGTTCGACACAATCCCGAATCGATCCACCGAGCGTGAAGCGCAGTTGCGGCGCCCGCAACTCGCCATGCACCGGCCGGTTCGTGTCATCGATGCCGCCCCAGATGTCCACGAGGGCGTTGGTCGGCCACGGGTTGGTAAAGAAGATGCACAGCACACCATTGCTGACGAAGCCGTGGTAGTAGGTCGTGCCCGACGGGGGCGTCGTGAAGATGGGCGTAAAGTTGGCCGGGGAGGTCGCGGCCGGCTCCGTCGTGCGCCGCAAGACCCACACCGGTTCGAGCGGCACAATGTCGGGAAAGCGGGGCAGAAACGGACCGAACCCGCCGGTGCCAAGGGCCTCGACCACTCGACCCGGCACGGCGTTTGGCGGCACCGGACCCAGCCGGGCCACGATTTGCGTGCGCGAAGCGGAGATCGCTTCCAAAGGAATGAACCCGTTGGGCTGCACAATCAGGTCGCACGCCATCGCCGGGTCGTCCGGCAGGTTGACACCCCGGATGGTGATGAGATCGCCCTGGCGTCCCGACGTCGGCGACACGCTCGTGATCACGGGCGAGTTCGTGTCCGTCTCGCGCGTCACGCAGATTCGCAGCAGTCCCCACACGATGGGATCCGGCGTGCCGTCGGGCTTCGGCGGCAGGCACACGATGATCTTCACCCGGTTGTTGCCGAGATCCTGCAACCGCACGATGACGTTGACGCCCGCCTGCTGCAGGAAGGCGCAGGCGATGATGTCCTTCATGCGCTCGGCGCATTGCAGCGCGGTTCCCGCGCCCACGAACCGACAGCGCGGTGCGGAAAGGTCGAGACCGACGGTGGCGCTATGAGCGCGGGCCTGCACCCAGACGAAGGTGCCCGGCACCCAACTGCCTTCGATGATCGTCTCCAGCTTGCCGTTGACGAGGCGCTCCGTGAACCACTGCACGCCCGGCAGGGGCGGTGTCGGAATCGGTCGGAACGGAACACGCGCCACGCCGCCCGGCCGCAGCCGCTGCCACACCCACACATCGTCATCGGCGATGATGTCGTCGAATTTCGGCGTGAAACGCCCGAAGACGCCCCGGCCGACCGCGACCATGATCTCGCCCGCGAAGGCGTCCGGCGGCACGAAGCCCAGGCGCGCCGTGATGCGGTCGTCCTGCACGGACAGCACTTCCATCGGATTGGCGCGGTCCCCGAACCGCTGCACCGCGCACACATTGCCCGGCACGTCGCCGAAGCCCTGGCCGAAGATCGTGACGATGTCGCCCTCGCCGCCCTCGAGCGGGAAGACCTCCTGGATGATCGGCGGCACGACCGGCTGCTTGATGCGGATGTCGATGAAGCCGGCGTTGAGCGGCTCGGGCCCGGCGCAACTCATGGTGATCTTCGCGTTCTCGCCCACGGCCGTGACGTGGCAGTTGATGAGCCGGCCCCGGGCCGCGAAGGTTTGCTTTAGGAGACTGCAGATGCGGACGGCGCAATCGAAGCGTGTCCCCGAACCCGTGAACACCACGTCGCTGAAGTTGATGTCGTGCCCGTTGTCGGAAGGCTTGTGAATGCGCGCCCCAATGCACACCACCATGTTGCTGCCCCAGTCCTGGTCAATGACCACGCAGATCACCCCGTTGCTCGGCGGCAGGCTGTGGAATCCCGGCAGCGGGTCCGGCCGAAACCGCGGGATGATCTCGGCGTTGACCGCGACCATGTTCGCCGGATGACCAGCCCAGGCCCACGGGGCTGCGGCCACCACCACGTCGCCGAACTCCGGGACGATGTGCGGGCGTACACCCTGGCCCACGCCGATCTTGAGCTGATGCGGCTGGTTCGCCGCGAACTCCGGGATGAACGGCACACGGGCGCGAATAAAGCCGCCCTCCACGGGATCGTCCTGCACTTCGAGCACCTCCAAGCCGAGCAACCGTCCCCTGAGGTCCGCCACGAAACAGAGGTCGTCCGGGTTCGGCGGGAAGAAACGCCCACGGACGGTCAGGATGTCGCCGGGGAATACGATGGGATTGTCCACGGCCGTGACGACGGGCAGATTCGGCTTGTAGCACACACTGATGTAACCGGCGTTCAAGGGCTCCACGCCGGCGCAGCTCAGGCGGATCAGGGCGTTGCCTCCCTGGGCCGTGACGTTGCAATTCACCTCCCGGCCCCGGGCGGCGAAGGCCTTCTTCAACAAATCGCAGATCCGGACGGCGCAATCGAATCGCGTGCCGCTGCCGGTGAAGGTTATCCCGCCGAAGTTGATGTCGCTGCCGTTGTCCGTCGGCTTGTGAATGCGCGCCCCGATGCAAACCCGCTGCCCCCGCTCCCAATCGCGGTCGATCACCAGCGTCAGGACGCCGTTGCTCGGCGGAGGACTCTGCAGGCAGAGCTGATTCGATGGCACGAAACGAGGGACGACGGGCAGCACGGCCATGGCGGCCCCCTGGGGAGCGCCGACCCACGTCCATGGATTCTCGTTCACCTGCACGTCGTCGAAGTCCGGGACGATGCGCGGTCGCGCGCCCTCACCGATGACCACCTTGAGCTGGTGCGGTTTTCCTCCTGCGAACGCCGGGATCTCGGGCAGGGCGGCGCGGATCTCATCGTCCTGCACGGAGAGCACGTTCAAGCCAATGAGCCGGCCGCCGCCATCGTCGAGAACGCTGCACACGTCGTCCGGGTTCTGGCCGAAGCCCGCCCCGCGGATCGTGAGAATCTCTCCGGGCTCGCCGGAGGTGGGCGTCACGAGGTCGATGCGCGGCCCGGGCCCGGGCGTGACGCATACGGTGACGCCGCCGTTGACGATCATCCCGGCTGGATAGGTGAGGACCAGCTTCGCCCCCCCGGGCACCGGCACTGCACTGCAGGACAGCGTGACGCCGAACTTCTGCTTGAAGGCGCACTTGAAGGCATCACACACGCGTCGGAGACAATCGAGCGCCGAGCCGCCACGCTTGTAAATGATGGGGGGCATCCAGCAATCGATGTGACGCAGATTGTTGGTGGCGCCGCCGATGGTGAAATGGCCGTCGATCTCGATCTTGGTGTTTCGCGGGCAGGAGTTGCTCAGGTACAGGCACACCACGCCGTTGCTGGGCGGCAGGCTGTGATACCAACGCGTGTTCGGACTCGGTGGTGGAATCGGCACGGGCGTGATGTTGCCGGGCGCCATCACTCCCACCTGCGGGCTGACGAAGAACCAGCCTCCGTCTCCGACCACGAGGTCATTGAACCCGGCGACGAACGTGCCGCGGCGGAAGAATCCGCACGCCACACCGATCGGCCCGGGCACGGCGCCGGGAGGCACCGGCCCGAGCATCGCGGTGAGTTGGTTGGGGGTGGCAGTCAGCGCGCGCATGGGAATCAGACGGGTTCCATTCTTGAGCACAACGCACTTGGAATCCGGCTCGGTGCCGAAGCCGGTTCCGTTGATGGTCGCGGTGCCCCCTTGTTGGAGGGTGGCGGGACCGGCGTTGTTGACCTGCGGTTGCGGGCCGAGACGTTGAGCGGGCGCGACGACGATGTTGACGCCGCCTTCCTTGATGCAGGC
>DATLZF010000512.1:0-6749 GCA_035574135.1 Candidatus Methylomirabilota bacterium | reverse complement strand
GCCGGCACCGCGTCCCGCCAGCAACTCCTCCAGTTCGTTCACGATGTTCGGCTCGATAACGTGCTCGATCTGGTCGGCATTGTGGTGAATGTGTTGCGGCGCCACGTCGGCGTGGTGGAGGAGATATGTCTCCCACAGGCGATGGTTACGCGTGACTCGCCGCGCCTCCAGTTTCCCATCCGCCGTCAACTGACAGCGGCCGGCGGCGGCATCCACCGTGATCAACCCCTCGTCGCGCCCGAGGCGAAGCAGCGATTGCAACCGGGCACTCGACCAACCATTGCTGGCACGGAGGTCGGCCAGCGCCACGGGCCGGTCCAAAAACGCCACCGTGTCCGTCGTCGCACCCGTACCGACGCGGCTGGCTTCGCCATGCTCGTAAAGGGCGCGCAGCAGGTGCAGGCGCGCCACGCGCCGCTCCGTGCGGCGCCGTTCCAGCCAGCGGACCAGCAATCCGCGCCGCGCCCCGAACACGAAGCTTACGCCGAAAAGCGCCACCGCCGACAGCACGATCACGGCACCCGCCGGCAACCGCGAGAACAACGCGCTGACCGCCACGCCACAAAACCCGCTGATCGCGCCGATGACCGTGGCCAGCGCCACCGTGGGACCGAGGCGGTGGCTCCAGAAGCGCGCGGCTGCCGGCGGAATGATCAGCAGCGACACCACCAGCAGCAATCCCACCGCCTGAAGACCGATGACCGTCACCGCGACGACCAGGCCCATCAATCCAAGGTCCAGCGCCAGCACCGGCCAGCCCTGGGTTCGCGCGAAGGTTCCATCAAAACACAGCAGCTTGAACTCCTTGAAGAGCGCCGCACACACCAGAGCGACGGCCACACTGGCAAAGAGAATCAAGCGGGCGTCGGCGGCCGTCATGGCGGCGGCCTTGCCGTAGATGTAATTCTTGAGGCCGGCCGCGTTGCCAGTGGGCAGTTGCTGCACCACCACCAGCAGCGCGACCCCGAGTCCGAAGAAGACGCTCAAGACGATGGCCAGCGCCGCGTCGTCCTTCACCCGGCTGTTGGCCCGCACCACGGCCACCAACACCATGCCCAGCACGCCCGTCACCGCCGCACCCGCCAGCAGCACGGGCAAGGAACGCCCCGAACCGCCCAACGCCTCCGCCACCAAAAAGGCCAGCGCCAGTCCCGGCAGCGTGCAATGGCTGACGGTGTCGCTCAGGAGCGAACGCTTGCGCAGGAGCAGGAACGTGCCCACCAGCCCGCCCACGGCCCCCAGGGCCGTCACACCCGCAAACACCACTCGCGTGTTGTAGTCGGCAAGCGCGAGGGTCCTTCTCAGGCGCTCGACGGAGGGCCATTCGACGGCGTGGTCGGTAATCGATCTTCCAGCAGGGGGAGTCACCGGCGCCGCCGCCCACGCGCCGATCCCCAAGCCGATGCTTGCGACTAGGACCGCCAGCAATGGGACGAAGCAGGGCTGTTTCACCGGCGGTTGCGATGGGCGGTTTGCACGCGGGCCCGCTCGACCGCTTCCGCCGCCTCTTCCAGCAGCGTCAGACGGGCGCCATAGGTCTTGCGCAGGTTTTCCGGAGTGAACACTTCCGCCACGGGTCCCTGGGCCACCACGCGCATGTTCAACAACGCCACGTGGTCGAAGTATTCCGGCACCGTGGGCAGGTCGTGATGCACACACACCACCGTCTTGCCGCGGGCCCGCAGCTCGCGCAACACGTCCACGATGGCCCGCTCGGTGGCGGCGTCCACGCTCGCGAACGGTTCATCCATCAGATACAGGTCGGCATCCTGCACCAGCGCGCGCGCCAGGAAGACCCGTTGCTGCTGGCCCCCCGAAAGCTGGCTGATCTGCCGTTGGGCGTAGTCGAGCAGGCCCACTTTGGCCAGCGCGGCGCGCGCCAACTCGCGATGGTGCCGCCGCACCGGTCGGCACCAACCAATCCGCCGGTAGAGGCCCATGGCGACCACGTCCAGCGCGTTCACCGGGAAATCCCAGTCCACGCTCTCGCGCTGCGGTACGTAGGCCACCCGCGACCGCACCTGCCGATAGGGCCGGCCAAAGAACCGCACGGTCCCCGAGGCCCGCGGCACAAGATCCAGAGCCGCTTTCAGCAAGGTGCTCTTGCCCGCCCCGTTCGGGCCCACGATGGCTACCAACCGGCCGGCGGGCGCGTCGAAGTCCGCGTCCCACACGACGACCTTGGTCTGGTAGGCCACGTTGAGATCGCGCACCTCAAGAGGCGCCGCGGGCGCCGGGGTGACCACGGTGGAGAGGGCGGGCGGCATGGTTAACCTCCTACTTGGGCCGAAGTTTGCCATGCAGGCCGCGCTCCGGCGCCTGGCCGCCCAGCGCGCGGGCGATGGTGGTGACGTTGTGATCGATCATGCCCATGTATGTGCCCTCATAGGTGCCGGGCGCCCCCATCGCGTCCGAGAACAACGCCCCGCCAATCTCGACCCGATGCCCCCGGGCGCGGCAGCCCTCGATCAGCGCCCTGACGTTCTTGTCCGAAACGCTCGTCTCAACGAAGATCGCCGGAATCTTCCGAGCGACCAGAAAATCCACGAGCCGATTGATGTCGCCCACCCCCGCCTCGGACTCGGTGCTGATACCCTGGACGCCACGCACCTCGATGTCGTAAGCGCGGCCGAAGTAGTTGAAAGCATCGTGGGCCGTGACCAGGACGCGGTGGTCTCGGGGGATCGAGGCGATGGTCCGGCGCGCGTAGTCGTCCAGTTCCGCCAGTCGCGCCATGTAGGCCGCGGCACGGCGCCGGTAATGATCGGCGTGGCGCGGGTCCACGTCGCTCAACGAACGCGCCACCACCGCCACCGCCTGAGTCCAACCGCGCACGTCCATCCACACGTGAGGGTCGGTGTGCCCCTGAAACTCCTCCGGTTCGAGGAGAAACTTCTCGTCCAACAACTCCGTCACTGCGAAGACCGGCGTGCCCCGGCGCGCCACCTTCAGGAAGGTATCGGTCATGCGCCCCTCCAGCATCAAGCCC
Organism: Candidatus Methylomirabilota bacterium; assembly: GCA_035574135.1. Taxonomy (GTDB): domain Bacteria; phylum Verrucomicrobiota; class Verrucomicrobiia; order Limisphaerales; family DATLZF01; genus DATLZF01. The sequence continues at coordinate 3,760 of DATLZF010000512.1, read as the reverse complement.
GAGTAGAAGACCACGTCCGCCTTGAGCAGCCGCGCCACGTCGTCACGCGTTGGCTTGTACAGGTGAGGGTCCACCCCCTCCCCCATCAATCCCGTCACCACTGCCTTGTCGCCGGCGACTTCGCGGACGATGTCCGTGACCATGCCGCAGGTCGTAACGATGGTGTAGGGCGACGGCAGCATCCGGCCGGTCCCCGCTCCCTCCGCGCCGGCGGCCGCTTTTACCAGCACGGTCAAGCCGAGACCCAAGCCGGCCACCCATCGCACACCGGGTAGAAAGTACTGACTGATTAACTTAGTCATATCTAACTTTTACCCCTCTTACCGGCCGTGAAACTGACCGTCAACAGAATTCTTGAAATGACAAATCAAGTTTGGCCTGCCTAAATCCGCGCGAATGAAAGCCGACCCCTGGCCGAGCGCGACGACCGAGGACTATCTCGAACGCATTCATGAACTGATCCTCGAGAAGGGCTACGCCCGCGCGGTCGAGATCGCCGCCGCGCTGCGGATCCGTCAGCCGTCCGTCACGGCCATGGTGCAGAAACTGGCCGAGAGCGGCTATCTCAATTATGAAAAATACCGGGGCATCACGCTGACCGAGAAGGGGGCGCGTGTGGCGGCCGCCATCCGCGAGCGCCACATGATCCTGGAGCGGTTCTTCGTCCTGCTCAACCTCCCCCCAACGACCCGGGACAAGGACATCGAGGGCATCGAACACTGCCTGAGTCCCGAAACCCTCGCCTCGCTGGCGGGCTTGGTGGACTTTTTCGAGTCCAGGCCGGATGTCTTGCGCGAGTTCGCCCGCTTGCGGCAGCGGACGGTCCGCAAGCGCGAGGATTGAAGCAGGGCGATGCCGTTTACCGGCCCAGCACTTCGCGGCCATAGGCCAGGCAAAGGCGGACATTCTGGTCCTCGAGTTGAAGCCGGGCCGCCATATCCAGGCCGGCCACCCGCGGCAGCGACTCGGGCCGCGCCTGGCGCGCGGCGCGCTCCAACGCGGCGGCAAGCTGCGAGGCCCGCAGCCCAGGCAATGCCCCCCAGTAGCCGGACGTCAGGCAAGGCACTCGCAACGGATCGCGCGTGATCATTTCGATGTTCCAGCGAATGCGGGGATTGGCCCGCTCGACAGTCGCAACGATGCGTCGGAGATCCAGACAGCCGCGGCCCAGCGGCACTTCGGCGAGCAGGAACCCGTCGTCGCAGTGGCCCATCGCCATGTCTTTGAGATGCGTCGAAGCCGCGAAAGGCGCGTAGGCCTCGACCACCTCCAACGGGTCCTCGAGCAAGGCAAGGCTGTTGCCGGTGTCCACGCAGATCCCCAGCCATTCGCTGCTGAAGCGGCGCATCCACCCTAGCAACTCGGGGACAAGCCAATCCTTGTGGTTCTCCAGCGCCAGGCGGAGGCGATGGCGGCGCAAGATGGGCTCGGCCAGGGCCAGCGATCGGGCGCAACGTTGCTCGAACTCCCGAAACGCCGCCAGGGTGCGAAAAGTTTCGTACCGCCGGCCGCTCAACAGCGCCGTACGCATCACGTCCGCACCGGCCGCGCGGGCGCAGCGAACTTCCCGTTCGAAACGCGCCACGTCCGCCTCGTCCGCCGGCAGGGCAGCCTGAGCCTCCAGGTAAAGCCCCGTTTCGGCGGTGGCCGACCTCAGTTCGCGCAACGCGTCCTCGGGCTGATGGCCGATCGCCACCTGAATCCCGCCAGCGCCCAGGGCTCGAGCATGCCGCAGAAAATCCATCGGCCCCCGAAACCCGGAGCCGGGTGTGCCCCGCGCACCCTCCTGCCAGTGCGTGCCATAGGAATGCATGCCGATGCCAAGCCGGCGGGGTGGAGTCTGTCCCGCACTGCGGATGGGATTCGTCACCAGGACGGCGGCACCCAGAGAGACCGCTCCCCGTCGCAAGTTCGCGGATCGATCCATCGCCGGCATGGCCCCGGTTCTTCGCCCCGTCAGGAGGTGCGCACGCCCAGCGCCTTCAGCTCGGCGTCCCACGGCGCCCTGTACGGCCGCTCCAGCATGGCCACGGCTTCGCGGTCGTTGACGATGGTCTCGGCCGCGGCATCCCAGGTAATCTTGCGCCCCGTCTTCAACGAGATGTTGGCCAGATGGCAGGCGGTGGCGACTTGATGCGCGCCTTCGAGGTCCGAAAGCGGGGGCTTGCGGGATTTGATGCACGCCAGAAAGTCCCGCGCATGGCGCCGGTAGTCCCCGGGCGCATCACCACTCTCGTCCTTGATCTTCTCCGTCCAGAACTGCCCTTTTTCCTCCGGCACCGGCTGCGGGCCGCCCACCGGATGCCCGCCGATGATGGCGGCGACGGTGTTGATGGGATTGACCTTCGGATCGGGAAAGACCTCAAAGCCGCTCCGGCCGACCGCAATCGAACCGCGCGTGCCGTTGAAGACAAGACCGCCCATCCCCAAACCGCCAACGCCGGCGCTGGCCTCCCGATACTGAGTGAGCAGCGTAAAGCCGGGGTACTCATGGATGGCGTCCTGCGTGTCCGGCACCTCGCAGTTGTCCTGGAGATGGAACCGGCCGCCCGTGCTATAAACCGAGCGGGGGGCCGTGGCACCGGAAAACCAATGCACCAGATCAAGCGAGTGCTGGCCCAGGTTGGTCATCTGACCGCCGGAGTAATCCCAGAACCAACGAAAGTGATAAATCGCCCGGTTGGGATTGTAGCGCCGGTAGGGCGCCGGTCCGAGCCAGAGATTCCAATCCAACTCCGGTGGAGGATCGCCATCCGGCGGCCTGCCGAAACCCGGCATGACGTTGCGGAAGTACTGGTTCTGCGCCGAGACGAGATTACCCAGTTTGCCCTCCTGGATGAGCGCCCGCGCCCGTTGAAAGTTGGGCCCCGACCGATTCTGCGTGCCCACCTGCACCACGCGACGATACCGGCGCGCCACGTCGATCATCCACCGCCCTTCGCGAACGAACAACGTCAGCGGCTTCTCCACGTACACATCCTTGCCGGCGGCGCAGGCCATCATCGTCATCAACGCGTGCCAGTGATCAGGCGTGGCCACCACGACAGCTTCGACATCCTTGTTTTCAAGCAGGCGGCGAAAGTCGCGATACTTGACCATCCGCGGGCCCACGAGCTCCGCCGCTGCGTCCAGGCGCGGCTGATAAGTCTCGGCTACACCCACCAGATTGACGTCGGGTTGCTCCAGGAAGCTCCGGGTGTGGATCCGGCCGATGAGTCCAAAACCGATAATACCGACGCCGACGCGTTCGTTGGCACCAAGGACACGCTTCCACGAAGCAGCCGTGAGCGCCGCCGTGGCGCCCGTCTTGAGGAAACGTCGCCGCGACCAATGGCGTCGGCGGTGGGCGTGCGGACGCGAGGAGGAGGTGAAGAGGGAACTCGCACTGGTTGGAAACACGGGCTGAGTCATGAAGAGATTAAGGCACGGCCGAAACGGAAGGAGAAGTCTTCTTTGCCGGGAGAGACCCTGACTCCTGACTCTTAACAAACCGGTCGTCTGCCTACTGGGCAAGTCTGGCGCGGTAGAAGCGGTGGCGGAGGGGCGAGGGCGCGTCGGTCACCGGGGTGGGATGGCCCCCGTAGGGCACGACCCGCAGCACGCTCCAGTCGGTCAGGTTGGTCGAGATTTCCACTTCATACGTCCGGCCCGTCTGCCCGTAGAGGTTCATGCGCACGCTGCCGTCGGGCTCCAACGGCTCGATCTGCAGCCGCGGCGCCACCAGCACGCTCAGGGTGGCGCTGCTGCTGACGGTGCCGGC